>JBJESH010000299.1:0-2186 GCA_051882695.1 Oscillospiraceae bacterium
TTTATCAGAAAGCTTTCCGCAAAGCTTCCCGAAAATACAGTCTGTGTTGCCGATGTAGGACAGAACCAGATATGGACCTGCAATAATTTCAATTTCAAGGGCGGACGCTTCCTTACCAGCGGAGGAATGGGTACGATGGGTTACTCGATACCTGCCGCAATAGGCGCAAAAATGGCTTCTCCCGAATCGGAAGTTGTGGCGGTCTGCGGAGACGGCTCTTTCCAGATGCAGATGATGGAGCTTGCCACTATCGTTCAGGAAAAGCTTCCTGTGAAAATTATCCTTATGCGCAATAACCGTCTCGGTATGGTAAGAGAGCTTCAGACAAACCAATACGGCGACAATCAGACTGCGGTGCATATCGCAGACGGGAATCCTGATTTTGTGGCGCTTGCAAAAGCATACGGCATCAATGCCGAAAGGGTATGCACTATGGCGGAAGCTGAAGCTGCGATCGAACATCTCTGCGAATCAGCTGAACCATATCTGCTGGAGTGCAACGTGTGGAGAAACGAATCCACGCTATAATAACAGGTTATACAATTTATAACCTATATGCACTTTACTTATGACAGAAAGTGTGTTAAACTGTTACTAAGAAGCGTTTAAAGGAGTTATCCCCATGAAACATACTATTTCTATTCTTGTGGAAAACCATGCAGGTGTACTGTCAAGGATCTCAGGATTGTTCTCACGCCGCGGATTCAATATCGACAGCCTTGCAGTGGGTGTTACCGACGACCCCAAGGTTTCGAGAGTTACCATTGTTGCGGACGGCGATGAACATACCGTTGAGCAGCTTGAAAAACAGCTCAACAAGCTTATTGATACAATAAAAGTCAAGGCTCTCGAACCGGACGAGCTGCTTTCCCGTGAGCTTCAGCTTATAAAGATCAACGCATCTTCACAGCAGAGAAGCGAGATACTTACGATTTGCGAGATAATGGGTGCAAGAATTATCGACATTTCTCCGAATACAATGACTCTTGAGATATCCGATACCACTATCCATCTGGCAAGATTTGAGGAGCTTATCAGACCGTACGGCATAAAGGAGATCGTCCGCACAGGCGTTATTGCCATCCAGAAGGGTGCGGAAACAATTAAAAAGTAATTGAACGGGCGACCGTTTGATAATGTACCAAAACAATTAATATATATGGAGGTTTTCAAAATGGCAAAAATTTATTACCAGCAGGACTGCGATCTCGGCAGACTGGACGGCAAGACCGTCGCAATTATCGGATACGGCTCTCAGGGTCACGCTCATGCTCTCAACCTTAAAGACAGCGGCGTAAACGTTGTTGTAGGTCTTTATGAGGGTTCAAAATCCAAGGCTAAGGCTGAGGCTCAGGGACTCAAGGTTCTTTCTGTTTCCGAAGCTGCAAAGGCTGCTGATGTTATCATGATCCTTATCCCCGATGAGAAGCAGGCTAAACTCTATAAAGAGGATATTGCTCCCTACCTTACAGAGGGCAAGACTCTTGCATTTGCTCACGGATTTAACATTCACTTCGGCTGTATCGTTCCTCCCAAGAACGTTAATGTTATCATGATCGCTCCTAAGGGTCCCGGACACACTGTAAGAAGCGAATATCAGGCAGGAAAGGGTGTTCCGTGCCTTATCGCTGTTGAACAGGATGCTACAGGCGATGCAACCGATATCGGACTTGCATATGCCCTTGGTATCGGCGGCGCAAGAGCAGGCGTTCTTGAAACAACATTCAGAACCGAAACAGAAACAGACCTCTTCGGCGAGCAGGCTGTTCTCTGCGGCGGTGTATGCGCACTTATGCAGGCAGGCTTCGAGACTCTCGTTGAAGCAGGCTACGACCCCAGAAATGCTTACTTTGAGTGTATCCACGAAATGAAGCTTATTGTTGACCTTATTTACCAGAGCGGCTTTGCAGGTATGAGATACTCCATCTCCAACACAGCTGAGTACGGCGACTATGTAACAGGTCCCAAGATCGTTACAGAAGAAACCAAGAAGGCTATGAAGAAGGTCCTTGCTGACATTCAGGATGGCTCCTTTGCTAAGGAATTCCTCCTTGATATGTCCCCTGCAGGCAAGCAGGTTCACTTCAAGGCTATGCGTAAGCTCCACGCTGAACATCCTTCCGAGGTCGTTGGCGAAGAGATCAGAAAGCTTTACAGCTGGAACGGCGAAGACAAGCTCATCAACA
>JBJESH010000300.1:0-2185 GCA_051882695.1 Oscillospiraceae bacterium
TTATTCTTGCGTTTGGAATGCCGCCATCAAACTCCTGCTCCATAACATCAAGTGAAACAGTTGATTTGCTGTCGTCGGGAAGATAATCGTTCATATCGTAATTTACCGGTATAAGCGGCTTGCACAATGCAAAAAACACTGTCAGCAGCACGAATATTACGGTTATGACAACAGGGTGGGAAATTACTTTTTCATAAAACTTTTTCATTCTCGGAAATGACCTCCTTTATAATTCCCTGCATAAGCAGAATGTTTTTTCCGTCATGCAGAGTAATTTCAAGCTTGTCGGGATAGATATAGCCGTCGCCCCGAAAATTATAATCGCTTACAAGGGTTTTCAAAGTTCCGCTCATACTGCATTTTCCGTTTGGCTCGATTTTTGCAAGATACGGATTTCTCTCTCCAAGGATTTCGATAAATCCACTTTCAGAGCTACGGTTATATTCGGCATATCTTGTCAATAGTCCGTTTTTTTCTCCAAGCTGGGTATAAAGAGTTATGCTGTATTTATAAATTTTCATTTTATCATTCCCCTGAAATTTGCAATAGCTTCGGCTGTCTGTTCTATTCCGAATGAAGCGCTGTTTATACACAGGTCATAACCGCAGGGCTTTCCCCAGCTTCTTCCCGTATAATATTCATAGTAACTTTTCCGCTGCTTGTCTGTTCTTGTAATAAGCGCAGCGGCTTCCCTTTCGGTAAGCGCTCTGATATTTGAGATACGTTTTATCCTTGCCTCCAAAGGCGCTGCAATAAATACACTCAAATGCTTTATGCCGGCATTATCAAGGATGTGGTCTGCGCAGCGTCCTACTATAACACAGTCTGATTTTGAAGCATATTCAAGAACAAGCCTGCTCTGTATCTTAAACAGTATCTCATTTGCGGACATTCCCCGAAAATCTTCAGCCGCATTGTAGTGTACCGTGTAAAGCCAGCGGTTTTCTCTTTTTTCGTCAGCCTGTTCAAGTATCTCCGCCTTTATTCCGCTTGAATTTTCAGCTGTTTCGATAAACTCCTTATCATAAAAAGGAACACCGAGCCATCGGGCAAGCTCTGAACCTATCTCATGTCCTCCGCTGCCGAATTCACGTCCTATTGTATATATCATAAGATGACCGCCTTTCATATTTGATAAAATAAATATAAATCATATGCGTAAAAAATAAAACGGTTAATTTCGGAATGGTGTGTAAAAAACGGACAGATGTCCCGGATTGACGGTCAAATGCAAGGAATTGACCGTTGAATTTTTTGCCGGACAATTGTATAATAAAATAGGAGGCGGTAAAATGAAGCACGAAGTAACAAGTATGTATACAAAAAAGGCTCTGTCCGAATCGCTGAAGCGATTTATGCAGACAAAGCCTTTTTCAAAAATAACAGTAAGTGAAATTATAGATGACTGCGGACTTAACCGCAAGACCTTCTATTATCATTTTGCAGATACGAGAGATCTGCTTAAATGGACTTTTGAGCAGGAAGCCCTTGAGGTGGTCAAAGGCTTCGACCTGCTCATTGATTATGAGGACGCTATTTTATTCATAATGGATTATCTTGAACAAAATCAGCATATTTTAAATTGCGTTTATGACTCTGTTGGACGTGACGAACTGAAAATTTTTCTGTATAATGATTTCTTTGAAATTGGGAATATAATAGTATCAAGTGCGGAGAAAGCAGTAGGAAAACGCCTTCCCGAAGAATACAAAAGACTCGTAGTCACTTTTTACACTGAAGGCATTGCAGGCATAATCATTGAGTGGATGAAGGGCGAAATAAAGTTTGACAAAGCAACAACCGTTAAATATATAAGCAGTCTTTTCAAAAACGGTCTTCCTGCAATAATAAAAAATATATAGTTTCATTGTGGTCACAGATGTTTTTGTCATAGGCTTTTTGTATGCGCTGACCACTCCCTTTTCGTTCAGATATTTTGTAAATCTCCTGCTGTGAAATGTTCACGAACACGATATTGTCCTTAGTTCGGGTCTTATCGACATTATTCGCCGTAAACAGCCGCAGATTGCTGCGCCACAACTAACGCTATAGTACCTTATGACATTGCCGCAATCGGCTATATCATAAGTACAAATTTCAAAGAAATTTTGCGCTCTCCGAGGGAATTGCCTTTTTTAATGCTTTTTTATCAAGTTTCGTTTCGGAAAATTTCAGATTGAACCAT
>JBJESH010000301.1:0-8835 GCA_051882695.1 Oscillospiraceae bacterium
TATGCACAGCAAATTTGCAGTCAACAAGCGGATTTTCCCGTAAACTGCATTGACGAAAACCGCGTAAAATGGTATAATTGTCTTGCAACACATTATTAAATTAACATAATTTACACGGGGAGGACAAATCATGAAAAAGAAGCTTTTAAGCTTATTTGCGGCAGTTGCCGTTATGCTGAGCCTGTCGGCTTGTCAATCGGGCGATACAGGGAAATCAATTGAGTTGTTTGATGAGGTCGTTAGTGATATAGGTCAAGTAGTTGAAAAACAAACTACAAACTCCTCAGAAGCAAACTCAACTCAAGTTAATTATATAACAGATTGGTCTATTTATGAACTGGTACAAAATATTGAACTCAACGGAAAAACTTATTCTATGCCTTTTACCCTTGAAGATTTAGGCGTGGAATATTCAATTGAGGAAAATACAAACGCTAATAAAGGATATCGCCTATACTATAATGACCAATTCATTGCCATCGTTGATTTTGATGAAGAACAATATAATATTAATATTAATCAAAGAAATATTATATCATTTTCTTTAGCAAGTGATATAGCATTTAAGATTGGTGATATTGAACACGGAGAAACAAAAGAAAGTATACTAAATAATTATGGTGAACCTTCTGTTATAGCCGAAAATGGAATTATGTTCTCATATGTTTTTCAGAACAATAATATACCTATTGGTGGTATAACATTATTTTTTGATAATAAAAATGAACCTGATAAATTAAATAGCATTTCTATAATATATAATGAGGTGGACTAAAAATAAGTGAAGAAATTAAAGATATATATTATAGATTTTACCGTCAGCGATATTGCAAAACGAGCGGAAAAGTTGTATAATATGTAATACTAAAAACCAATTAAACTGTAGACAAAAAATCTTCGCATAATCCATATACGCAAGATTATGCTCAATTTTTTGTACAGTTTTTAAATGGTTTTTAGTATAAGATAAAATAACGAATGGAGTAAGCTTATGTCAATAGAAAAGGTAAAAGAATATTTTTCCGCGCTGGGAATTGCCGACAGAATACTCGAATTTCCCGTGTCAAGCGCTACGGTCGAGCTTGCAGCGCAGGCTCTCGGCTGCAAACCCGAAAACATTGCAAAGACCATCTCATTTTACGATACCGACGGCGGAGTTATCCTTATCGCTGCGGCAGGCGACGCCAAAATCGACAACAAGCGCTTCAAGGAGCGTTTCGGTCTTAAAGCGAAAATGCTTTCCCCCGAGGACGCCGAAAACCTTATCGGTCATGCTGTAGGCGGCGTTTGCCCCTTTGCGGTAAACAGCGGAGTAAGAGTTTTTCTGGACGAGTCTCTCAGGCGCTTTGAAACGGTTTATCCTGCCTGCGGAAGCTCAAACAGTGCTATTGCGCTGACTATTCCAGAACTGGAAAAGTATGCAAATCCCGAAGGCTGGGCTGACGTATGCAAGGGCTGGCGCGATGAAGAAAAGGTCTGACTGGAGGATCTCACTGTGATTTATACGGTTACATTCAATCCTGCGCTTGACTATGTGGTACATACCGACGGCTTTGTCATGGGCGGAACAAACCGCGCCTCCTCGGAACAGCTTCTCGCCGGAGGAAAGGGCATCAATGTTTCTGTGGTGCTGAACAATCTCGGTACTGAAAGCGTTGCACTTGGTTTTACGGCAGGCTTTACAGGTGCTGTTATTCGGAATATGACTGAATCGCAGGGCTGCAAATGCGATTTTATTGAACTCCCCTGCGGCTTTTCAAGGATAAATGTCAAGCTGAAAACAGATAACGAAACTGAAATAAACGGTATGGGTCCGGATATTCCGCAGGAAAGCATGGCTCTGCTTATGGAAAAGCTTGACAAGCTTGAACCGGATGATTTTCTCGTTCTGGCAGGAAGTATTCCACGGTCGCTTCCGGATACGGTTTACCGCGATATAATGGAACGTCTTTCGGGAAAGGGAGTACATTTCGTTGTTGACGCGGCAAATAAGCTTCTGCTGAACGTACTCGATCTGAAGCCGTTTCTTATTAAGCCTAATCACATAGAGCTTGGGGAAATCTTCGGTGAAAATCTCAAAGGCGACAAGATAAAAGCGGCGTACTATGCGGAAATACTCAAAGACAGAGGTGCAAGAAATGTCCTTGTTTCAATGGCTGAGGACGGAGCTGTTCTTGCCGCAGAAGACGGAAAGGTATATTTCTGTGACGCTCCGAAAGGTACTGCGGTAAATTCCGTGGGTGCGGGAGATTCAATGGTTGCGGGATTTCTGACCGGCTGGTGCAGCTCCCACAGCTTTGATGAAGCTCTTAAAACAGGTATTGCAGCAGGAAGCGCAAGCGCATTTTCGGCGTTCCTTGCAGAAAAAGACGATGTTGAACGTCTTTGCCGAAACATAAAAATTTCAGTTAAATAAAATACATATATAAAAGTATATATCATATGCCGTAATGGAATTTTACTTTTCTGCGTCTGTTGTGGTATAATATTTACAGCTATGTTTTGGGTCGAAAATGTTTAAGGATTGTATAATGAAAGGAATGGTATACGTTATGATGTTCGATACCAGTGTGCAGGAGCTTAAATATAAGGTTCTGCGTGAGGTTGCAAAGCTTGCCTTTGACGACAGGCTTGAGGAGGGAATGCTTGATATTGCAAAGATAATCGTTCCCGGACCTCAGCCTACTATGCGCTGCTGTATCTATAAAGAACGTGCAATTGTTAACGAGCGTGTAAAATTCGCTATGAATCAAGGCAAAACAAGCAATGTTATCGAGGTTCTGCCGATTGCCTGTGATGAATGTCCCGTTGACGGTATTCAGGTTTCTCAGGCGTGCAGAGGCTGTATAGCTCACCGATGCATGAACGCCTGCCCCAAGGACGCTATCAGAATCGTTGACCATAAGGCGGTTATCGACAAGACCAAGTGCGTTGAGTGCGGAAGATGTCTTGCGGCGTGTCCTTATTCAGCAATTGTGAAGAATGAGCGTCCCTGTGTAAGAGCCTGCAAACCTAAGGCAATTTCAATTGATGAAAACCGCTGCGCAAAAATTGACGACGAAAAATGCATTGCCTGCGGCGCTTGCGTTTATCAGTGTCCGTTTGGTGCGATAAGCGATAAGTCCTACATACTTGATACTATTGATATAATAAAAAATTCTGACGGAAACAAGAATTACAGCGTTCACGCTGTTGTGGCTCCGTCTATTTCCGGACAGTTTGCCGTTCCTATCGGAAAAGTAGTTTCCGGACTTAAGGAGCTTGGCTTCCGAAGCGTTATGGAGGCTGCTCTCGGTGCTGACATGGTTGCATACAAGGAGGCTTCCGAGCTGGTAGAAAAAGGATTTCTGACAAGCTCCTGCTGTCCTGCGTTTGTACGGTACATTGAGACTCAGTTCCCGGAGATGAAGGACAAGATCTCACACAATCTTTCGCCTATGGCTGAAATTGCCAAGTACATGAAGAAGCACGAACCAAACTGCAAGATCGTATTTATCGGACCATGTACTGCAAAAAAGATGGAAGCCAAAAAAGAAAGTGTAAGTCCTTATATCGACAACGTTATCACATTCGAGGAGCTTCAGGCTCTGTTCGATGCCCGTGAAATCAGTCTTGAATCACTTGAAAATCAGCCTCTTGACAACGCATCCTATTTCGGAAGAATTTTTGCAAGAAGCGGCGGTCTTGCTGACGCTGTTGCTCAGGCTCTCACAGAAATGAAAATTCCCGATGAGGTTTTCAAGCTGAATGCAGTAAGCTGCGATGGCATAGACAATTGCAGAACTGCTCTTCTCAAGGCGCAGAAGGGCGTCGGTACTGAAAACTTTATCGAAGGTATGGCTTGTATTGATGGCTGTATCGGCGGTGCTGCGTGCCTTACCCACGGTCCTAAAGACAGACTCGCCGTTGACAGATACGGTAAGGAAGCAGCTGAAAAGACCATTCGGGATTCTATTTACGTTCTTGAGCTTTGATACGCAGAAGCTAATAAAATGCTGATAAAATAGTCTTTGCCTGATAAAATGAACCTCTTTGATCAATATTTTGAGTGTTCTTCCATACGGCAAAACGATTGTCACATTGATCAGCTTTTTCCTAAACATAAAAAGGAGAGCATATTCATAAAATGAACGGCGAAACTGAAATCAGAAGCATATCAAGGGACGCCCTCAGGCGGCTGCCCATATATCTCGATTATTTCAAACACAAAAAGCTTGACGGCTGCGAATTTATTCTTTCTGAAGAAGCTGAAGCAGACCTGAACACTTGTGTAAAAGAAGATTTGTATTCGGCAGGAGCAGTGCCGGATATTCAGACAGGCGCATATAACGTTAATGAAGTAATTGAGACGTTAAACAGTTTTCTTGACTGTGAAAACTCAAAGGATGCGGTTATTGTCGGTGCCGGTCAGCTTGGAAAAACTCTCCTTGCTTATGACGGCTTTTCAAGCTATGGGCTTAACATTGTTGCAGCGTTTGACATTGATCCTGCCGTTATCGGAGGAAATGTCAGGGGCAAACAGATCTTCTCAGTTGAAAAGATGAAAAATCTCTGTGAGAGAATGAATATTCACATAGGAATAATTACTGTTCCGGCAAGAAGCGCTCAGCGCACAGCAGAGCTTATGGTAAAATGTGGCATAAAGGCGATATGGAACTTTTCCCCCGTTATTCTTAAGCTGCCTGATGATATAATCGTTCAGGACGAAAATATGGCTGCTTCACTGGCGGTTCTGTCAAATAAGCTTAAACAGAAAATGAAGGATAATTTCTGATTTATTTACAAATTGCTGTTGACGAAACGCTCATAAAATGGTATATTATTGTCATGGGATTTTTAGTCGAAAAACATAAAATTATAGATTGGATGTTGCATTATGAACGTGTATGTTTGTGTCGGAAGCTCCTGCCATCTTAAAGGTTCTTATAAAATTATTGAACTGATGAAGGAGAATATTGAAAAAAATAATCTGGAGGACAAGGTTTCACTTTCTGCGGCATTTTGTCTCGGAAAATGTACCACAGGCGTTACGATCAAGGTTGATGATGAGATCGTATGCGGTGTATCACCCGAAAACTTTTCAGAAATTTTCAGAAAATATATTATTGAGCGTGTATGATTTATGCTGACACCCGTTAACACTGCGTTATTTGCTTCTTTTATCGGGAATAGGCGTTTATATTAACGTGCGCGGGCAGACTGACGGTTTATTGCCGGTGCCTGTGTACGTTTCTTTTATTTTGAAAGGAAGAATTGCTGCTATGACTGAGACTGTTAATTATCTCCAGCTTAAAACCTCGAACTGTAAAAACTGCTACAAATGTATCAGACATTGTTCAGTAAAATCAATTAAATTTTCCGGAAGTCAGGCACATATACTGCCTAACGAGTGCATACTCTGCGGCACCTGTTATGTTGTCTGTCCGCAGAATGCAAAACAAATCAGAAATGATGTACGAAACGTTAAAAGTGCTATTGCTGACGGTAAAACCGTTATCGCAAGCCTTGCTCCGTCTTTTACGGCAAATTACGGAGTTGGCATCTCTGCAATGTCAAACGCCTTGAAAAAGCTCGGCTTTGCCTTTGCGGAAGAAACCTCGATCGGTGCAGAAATCGTTAAAAAACAATATGAAAAAATACTTGCAGACGGTGAAACCGATGTGCTGATCTCCTCCTGCTGCCACACAGTAAATACACTTATTCAGAAATATTACCCTGACCAGCTCCCGAAGCTTGCTCATGTTCTTTCCCCCATGCAGGCGCATTGTGCCCGTATTAAAGAAAATAATCCTGGCGCTTATGTTGTTTTTATCGGTCCTTGTATTTCAAAAAAGGAAGAAGCCGACAAATATAAGGGATATGCCGATACTGTACTTACATACAGCGAGCTTTCAGAGTGGTTTGAAAGCGAAGACATAAAGCTTGAAAATTGCCCCGATGAAAGCGAACACAACCGTTCTGCGCTTTTCCCTACCACGGGAGGAATTATCCGTTCAATGAACAGAGAAAATCTTCAGTACAGCTTTATAACCGTTGACGGAATCGAAAATTGCCAGAAAGCACTTGAGGATATCAGAAGCGGTGAGATCAAGGGCTGCTTTATTGAAATGTCCGCCTGTGCAGGAAGCTGTATCGGCGGTCCGGTAATGGAAAATAAAAAGCCTGAACCTGTAAAGAATTATCTTGCTATTGACAGATATGCAGGAAAGAACGATACCCTTAGCAGCGTTCCCGAGGCTGACGCTGTAAAGAAAAACTTTGCAGTTGAGGCAGGCTATAAGGATTACCCCAGCGAAGCTCAGATAAAAGAGATACTTATGAAAATGGGCAAGACCACTCCCGACCATGAGCTTAACTGCGGCAGCTGCGGATATAATACCTGCCGTGAAAAGGCTGTTGCGGTATATCAGGGCAAGGCTGATTTTACAATGTGTCTGCCTTATCTCAAGGAAAAAGCCGAATCCTTCTCGGACAACATCATAAATAATACTCCAAACGGGATTCTTGTTCTTAACGAGGACTTTGAAGTTCAGCTTATCAACAAGGCTGCCTGCCACATGATGAAGATAAAAAATCAGTCCGACGTCCTCGGCTGCCCTGTAATAAGAATACTCAACCCAACAGAATACATGAACGTTTATGCAAATAATCAGAACGTTTATGAAAAGAAAACCTATCTTGCCGAATATCAGCTTTATGTTGAAGAAACCATTATATATGACAGAAATTATCATATAATAATGAGTATCATGCGTGATATTACCGATGAAGAAAAACGCCGCACCAAAAAGGAAAATACAAATATGCAGGCAGTTGAAATTACCGACAAGGTTATCGACAAGCAGATGCGCGTTGTTCAGGAAATCGCTTCACTGCTTGGCGAAACTACCGCTGAAACAAAGATCGCTCTTACTAAGCTGAAGGAGACTCTGGTCGATGAATAATTTATGTACCGATATCGGTTTCAACAGTATCAACAAAAAGGGCGAGCAGCTTTGCGGCGACCACGTTGAGATCGTTGAGCAGAACGAAAACAGCTTTGTGCTGGTTCTTGCCGATGGTCTCGGAAGCGGCGTAAAGGCGTGTATCCTTTCGACCCTTACATCAAAAATCATTTCCACAATGATGGCAAACAATCTCAGTATTGAGGACTGCGTTGCGACTATTGCGGCAACTCTGCCGGTTTGCGAAAAGCGCGGTATTGCCTATTCGACATTTACCATTATCCGCATCAACAACAACAGCGAAGCGGAAATAATTCAGTACGACAACCCTCACGTTATAATGCTTCGCGGAGGAATGAACTATGAATATCCACGCACAGGTATGGATATTGAGGGAAAAACTATTTACAAATCAAAGCTCCAGCTTGAAAAAAATGATGTTTTCATTGCTATGAGCGACGGAGCCATTTATGCAGGCGTTGGAAAGACGCTGAACTTTGGCTGGCAGCGTGACAGCATTATTGACTTCATGGTGGGAAATTATGATAAGAAAATGTCTGCAAAAGGCATTTCTCAGCTTCTTCTTGACGAGTGCAACACTCTTTACGGAGGCGAACCCGGCGACGACACCACGATTGCCGCTATAAAGATACGTCAGCGCATTCCTATGAATCTGATGATAGGTCCGCCGTCCAATCCGGGAGACCTGAAAAAAATGCAGACCCTTTTCTTTGCAAAAGAGGGCAAGCATATCGTATGCGGAGGTACAACTTCAAAGCTTGCTGCCGAATATCTGGGCAAGCCTGTTGTTCCGTGTCTTGATTATATTGACCCCGAAATCCCTCCGATCGCAAAAATTGAAGGCGTTGACCTTGTTACAGAGGGCGTCGTTACAATGACAAAGGTTCTTGAATACGCAAATGAATATCTTGACGGCACTATCAGCATAAGCGACCTGAGTATGCGTAAGGACGGCGCTTCACGCATTGCACAGCTCCTTTTTGAAGAGGCTACTGATATCAGCTTTTATGTTGGACGTGCAATAAACCCTGCTCATCAGAATCCAAAGCTTCCTATCAACTTCAACATCAAAATGCAGCTTATTGACGAAATCAGCCGAAAGCTCAAGGAAATGGGCAAGAACATCAACGTTTCGTACTTTTAATGCCACGGTTTAATAGGGATTGTGCCGTGATACGAAAGGGAATGGTCATCTGTGAATTTAATGCACTTAAAATATCTTGTGGAGGTTGAAAAAACAGGTTCTATAACAAAGGCGGCTTCATCGCTTTTTATGGGACAGCCTAACCTCAGCAAGGCGATAAAGGAAGTTGAAAACGAAGTCGGTGCGCCGATTTTTAAGCGTATATCAAAGGGTGTTGAGCCTACCGAAAAAGGCAGAGAATTCCTTAAATGTGCAAAGGCAATTATCCAGCAGATGGATAAAATGGAAAACCTTTTTAAACCCGAGGTAAGCGACATTCTCAACTTCAATATTTCCGTTCCGAGAGCGTCTTATGCGGCATATGCCTTTTCGCGCTTTGTTTCGGAGCTTGATCAAAGCCGAAGGTTTGCGGTAAACTATCGTGAAGCGAATTCCCTTGACACGATAAACAGCGTGCTTGAAGGCGAGTTTGCAATGGGAATTATCCGCTATGAAGAAGCGTATGAAGATTTTTTCCTCTCACTGCTTGCAGACAAGGAGCTGAAAAGCGAGGAGATATGGGATTTCTCATACCTTGTACTAATGTCGGAGCAGAGCGAACTTGCAGCAAAAGAAACCGTAACTGCAGCTGATCTGGAAAATTATATAGAAGTTGTCCATGGAGATGTTTCAGTGCCTTATCTTTCCGAAACATATCTTAAAAAGACCGCTGCAGGCGAGCATAAC
>JBJESH010000302.1:0-2173 GCA_051882695.1 Oscillospiraceae bacterium
CATTCTTCTCCCTAAGGACTATATCAGATATATGCTGACTGGCGAATTTGCGACTGAGGTTTCCGACGCTTCTGGTATGCAGCTTCTGGACGTTCCGAACCGCTGCTGGAGCAAGGAGGTCTGCGATGCGCTGGGCATTGATATGTCCCTGCTTGCGAAGGTGTATGAGTCCTGCGAGGTTACTGGAAAAATTACAAAGTCTGCGGCTGAGCTGACGGGTCTTGCCGAGGGTACAATTGTTGTGGGAGGAGCAGGGGATAACGCTGCTGCGGCTGTTGGTACAGGCGTTGTTATCGACGGAAAGGCTTTCACCACTATCGGTACAAGCGGCGTTGTTTTTGCTCACACTTCAAAGGTTTCCATCGACCCCAAGGGCAGAGTACATACCTGCTGTGCAGCTGTTCCCGGCTGCTGGCATATCATGGGCGTAACTCAGGGCGCAGGACTTTCTCTGAAATGGTTCAGAGATAATTTCTGTCAGGCTGAAAAGGATACCGCCAAGCTGATGGGCGTTGACGAGTACTACCTTATGGACAAGGAAGCTGAAACTGTTCCTATCGGCGCAAATCGCCTGCTGTACCTGCCTTACCTTATGGGCGAGCGCACTCCTCATCTTGACCCGGATGCGCGCGGTATGTTCTTCGGACTTTCCGCTATCCACACCAAAAAGGATATGCTTCGTGCGGTAATGGAGGGCGTTGCTTACTCGCTTCGTGACTGCGTTGAGATATGCCGCGAGATGAACATTAACGTTTCCGATATGATGGCGTGCGGAGGCGGCGGAAGCTCTCCGCTGTGGAGACAGATGCTTGCAGACCTTTACGCTTGTCCCGTTAAGACGGCTTCCTCTAAGGAAGGTCCTGCGCTTGGCGTTGCAATTCTTGCGCTTGTTGGTGCAGGGGTATATGCGTCAGTTCCCGAGGCTTGCGAAAAAATAGTAGGCGTGGACAAGGTTCAGCAGCCTATCGGTGAGAATGTTCCCGTGTATGAGAAATATTTCCGCCTTTACGACGAGATTTATCCTGCCGTTAAGGATAAGTGTGCAAAGCTTGCGAAATTATAAAAATATGTAAGGGTACCGAGCCGAAAAACTCGATACCCTTCATTTTTGTTTGAGCCTAACTTTCCCCAAAACATCAAGAAAAGTTCCGACAGGTATGGTACTATATAGTTACAATAATTATTGATTTTGACATTGGTGATCACTATGAACAAATTTGAGATACTGTCTGTTGCTCTCGGTTTTATTGAGGAAAATCTTCTTTCGGATATCACACCTGAAATGTGTGCGGAAAAATGCTGCTATTCTCTTTCAAATCTTCAGAAAATGTTTCGCTGTGCGTTTAATATCGGTATCAGCGATTACATTTCCATGAGAAAGCTTTCGCTTGCAGCAAGAGATTTGATAGAGTCTGAGGATTCGGTACTTGATATAGCTATGAAGTACGGTTATAATTCTCATGAGGTTTTCACCCGTGCGTTTATGCGGCTGTGGGGCGTTACGCCTTCAAAATTCCGCAAAAGCAGGAAGTTTTCCGAGATCTTTCCAAAGTTTGACGAGGCGGCACAGGTTACCGATGAAGAAGGGAATGTTATTATGTTCAGTAAAAAGAAATTTGATGTTTCTCATCTCTATGAATTTATAAGATCAAGAAACGGCAAGTATGCGGTTTGCTTTGATATGGTTCATCTTATGTATGTCAATGATACTTTCGGCTCTGCGGCAGGCGATATTGCTATTGCGGAATGTCTTCGCCGCATTGATGAGAATTCTGATGATACTATGCTGCCTATCCGTATCGGCGGCGATGAATTTGTGCTGATAACCGATTATGATAACATTAAGGACGCCCAAGCGGCTGCGGAGAAAATTCTTGCCCACAACGGCGAAACAGTAAAATCGGGAGAAAATGAATTTGAGGTTTCCATGCGTGCGGGATATGTTGTTATCCCAAGCGGAAATCTTCGCTACAACGAATTGTTCAACATCTTTGTTATAGCAGGAAGAGCCGAAGAATAAATACGGAAAAAATAAAAACCGACAAACGAAAAGTTTGCCGGTTTTTTATTTGGCGGAAGCGGTGGGATTCGAACCCACGAGCCCTTGCGGACTACTTGATTTCGAGTCAAGCCCGTTATGACCACTTCGATACGCTTCCAAAACTTGACGAAG
>JBJESH010000303.1:0-8732 GCA_051882695.1 Oscillospiraceae bacterium
AATTTTTCGTGCAGTATCAATAAGCTTGCGAATATTTTCATCGCTTCGGTAAAGCTCTTTTAAATCTTCGATTTCGTTAAGCGCACTGTCCAGTGTAACGTGAAGTCCGAACGGAATAAGCTTTGAAACCTTGTCGACTGCCTGATATGGAAGTCCCATTACCCGTCCAACATCGCGTATCGCACCTTTTGCAGCCATAGTACCGAAAGTAATTATCTGAGCAACTCTGTCTGTTCCGTATTTGTTTACAACATAATCAATGACTTTCTGCCTGCCCTCAGTACAGAAATCTATATCAAAGTCAGGCATGGAAACACGTTCCGGATTTAGAAAACGTTCAAACAGCAGATTGTATTTCATCGGGTCGACCGAGGTTATTCCAATACAGTAGGCGGCAATACTTCCTGCGCCTGAACCTCGTCCGGGACCTACCGGAATTTTCTGCTCACGGGCATAACGTATAAAATCCCATACAATTAAATAGTAGTCCACATACCCCATACGGGTAATTACGTCAAGCTCGTATTCCATACGTTCGATAATTTTCGGTTCGGGATTTTCTCCGTAACGCTTTTTCATTCCTGCAAAGCAAAGCCTGCGGAAGTATTCGGTATTATCGGTAACGCCCTCAATTGTAAATTTCGGAAGTTTGATTTTGCCGAATTCAAAGGTAACATTGCACATTTCGGCAATTTTGGCGGTATTGTCAACAGCGTGAGGAACGTTGGCGAACAGCTCGCGCATTTCCTCCTCCGACTTCATGTAAAACTCATTTGTGGGAAATGAAAGGGGATTAGGCTCACTCAGCGGAGTGTTTGTCTGAATTGCGATAAGCACTCGCTGAACCTCGGAATCCTGCTTTAAAATATAATGTGCGTCATTTGTTGCAGCAAGTGGTATCCCTGTTTCAACAGAAAGGCGGTATAGCAAAGGAAGTATTCTTATTTCCTCGGAAATGTTGTGGTTCTGCACTTCAATATAATAGTTCCCATCTCCGAAAATTTCACGGTATTTCAGTGCAGCAGCCTTTGCGTTTTCGTACTCGCCGTTAGAAAGTCTGCGCGGTATTTCTCCTGCCAGACAGCCGGACAAAGCAATAAGCCCCTCGTGATATTTCTCGAGAAGCTCAATATCGATCCTTGGCTTGTTGTAAAAGCCTTCGGTGTAACCGTATGAAACAAGCTTGATAAGGTTCTGATAGCCTGTGTTGTTTTTACAGAGCAGTACAAGGTGATAAGGTTTGTTGTCCTGCCCGTGAATTTTGTCAAAACGGGTACGGGGCGCAACGTAAACTTCGCAGCCGATTATCGGCTTGATGCCCTGCGCAACTGCTTCATTGTAAAATTCCACGGCAGCATACATACAGCCGTGGTCAGTAACAGCAACAGCGTCCTGCCCAAGCTCTTTTGCACGGGCAACAAGCTGCTTCAAGCGGCAGGCGCCGTCAAGCAGACTGTATTCGCTGTGCAGATGAAGATGTATAAAGCCCATACGGCGCACCTCCGTTTTTATTTTTCGTTTCGTTTCTCACGCAAAGCCTCCGCAATTTCGGAGATCCTTTTCAGCCTGTGATTTGCACCCGAACGTCCCAGCGGCTTGTCCAGAGCTTCGCCAAGCTCGCGCAGAGACATTTCGGGATATTCCATTCTCACTTCCGCAATATTGATAAGGTCAGCAGGAAGACTTTCCAGACCGATAGTGCTTGAAATATACTCTATATCCGCGATCTGCTTGTCCGAAGCCTTCAGTGTGCGCTCAATATTGGCAGAATCGCAGTTTGCAATGCGGTTTGCCTTGTTGCGGACATCCTTGTAAATTTTTACGTTCATCAGGTCTATGCTGCTCATGGTCGCACCCATAAGCGTCAGCAGGTCTTCAATAGCCTCGCTGCCTTTGAGATAAATCACATACATATTTTTCCGTTCGGTATATTTTGCATTTATACCGACTCTCATCAGCAAATCAAGAAGATCCTGCGTCAAGTCATAGTATGGCACAACAAATTCAAGATGATACTCCTTGATAGGCTCGGTAATGCTTCCGCAGGAGAGAAACGCTCCCGCAATAAAAGCAAAAACGCTGTTGTTGTCGATAACATCCTCCTGAATACGGTGAATAAGAGTGCGGCTGGAAATTCTGTAACGGTAAATGATTTCCTCTCTGAAATGCTCCGAGGGAATACTTATGGAGTAAAGCGAAACATTATTTTTCTTTTCAGTCACCGAAACTTCGGCAATTCCGCTTCCGCCGATAACATCATCCGCAAGACTGCAGAAAAGCTCGCACACAAGCTTATTTTCCGTCTGGAACGTTATCGAATCGGGAGAAAAATTCTTGCAGAACAAAAGCATACCGTATAAACAGCTGTATTTTCTGTCCTTGTCGGTAATAACGGAACATAACTCCTTTTTTACAGAGTGTGAAAAAGACATACTATCAATCCCTTACCTGTCTTTGTTGATATCTCTGTGGCAAATGCGGCACTTCATATTTTTATCCGAAAGATACTTGTAAATCGTTTCAGCAAAGGTAACGCTTCTGTGCTTGCCGCCTGTGCAGCCGAATGCTATGACAAGCTGGCTCTTGCCCTCATGGATATACAGAGGAATTAGAAAATCCAGCATATCCTCAAGCTTTTTCACAAGGGTTTTTGACTGCTCAAAGCTGAGTACATAATCTCTTACACAGCTTTCAAGACCCGTATGTTGTTTAAGCTCGGGAATATAAAACGGATTGGGCAGACATCTTACATCGAAAACCAGGTCTGCTTCACGGGAAACGCCGTACTTGAATCCGAACGACATTACCTTGACTACCATTGACTCATTCGGATTGTCAAGAAAAAGGGAGTAAACCGTTTCTTTCAGTTGGTTCATTGAAAGCTCGGATGTGTCTATGTAGTAATCCGCGTGTTCACGCACTGAAGCAAGAACCTCTCTTTCAGTGTTGATAGCTCTTTGCAGACTTCCGTGGCACTGTTCGTCAAGAGGGTGCTTGCGTCGTGTTTCCTTGTATCTTTTTATAAGTACCTCGTCACTGGCGTCCAGAAAAAGGATAGATGTGTCAAGGTTATTGCTTTTCAAATAGTTTAGTCCCTTGTCAAGTTCAAAAAACAGCTCTCCGCCGCGTATATCGGTAACTATGGCAACCTTCTGCATCTGACCGTTATTGATACAGATCTCTGCAAACTTGGGTATAAGCTGTGGAGGAATATTATCTATACAATAGTATCCTATATCTTCCAGTACGTTTACCGCACCGGATTTACCCGAACCGGACAAGCCTGTTACAATCAGAAATTTCATATTATATTATCGTTCCTTTCAGCGCCGTTCAAAGCTTCTTATCGGTAATAATGAGCGGTTCACATTCAAGCGTGTAACCCGTTTTTTCCTTAACTGTTTTCTTTATGATATCTATCAGCTCCATGAGCTGTCTGAAATCGGCATTTCCCTTGTTGATAACAAATCCGCTGTGCTTGGTGCTTACTTCTGCATCGCCCACATTAAAGCCCTTTAAGCTGCACTGCTCAATAAGCAGCGAAGCGTAACTTCCTTCGGGACGTTTAAATGTGCTTCCTGCACTGGGGTATTCCAAAGGCTGCTTGCTGCGGCGCTTTTCCATAAGTTCGTCCATCTTTGCCTTGATTTGCGCTTTATCACCGTTTTTCAGCTTGATAACAGCAGAAATAATAATTTCGCCGCTTTCCGTGAAGCGGCTGTGACGGTAGGAAAAATCAAGCTTATCCGCAGAATATTCGGTAATTCTTCCGTTTCTGTCCATGACTCTTACGGAAGAAACAACATCCTTCATTTCGCCGCCGTAAGCTCCTGCGTTCATAAATACTGCTCCGCCGAGCGTTCCGGGGATCCCGTAAGCGAACTCAAGACCGCTCAGACCGTTGTCAAGAGCAAAAAGGCACAGCCTTGAAAGAGGAGTACCTGCCGTGCATAAAACCGAAGTCCCGTCAATAAGTTCTATATCGGAAAAATCTGTTCCCGAAACAAAAACAGCACCGCTTATTCCGTCTGAGTCAACGATAAGGTTTGAACCCTTTCCGAAAATATAGTATGGAACGCCAAGCCTTTCTGCAAGCGGAATAAGCCTTTCAAAGCTTTTTTCGCTGTTAAGCTTTACAAGCAGATCACACTTGCCGCCGATTTTAAATGTTGTGTAATCTTTGAGAACAGCGCCTTTTTCAGTATAGCAGCCCAACGCCTTTGCTTCTGCGGTGAGCTGTTCAATTTTCCCCGTTAAATCAATCATAATACAGCCGCCTTGTTTTTGTAATAGTTTATGCGTTTCCGCCGAAAATATTGCCTTTTTTTGATGATATAAACGAATAAAGCCTGTCCCAATCAGCGTTGACCACAAGCTTTTCGGGAAAATCCTGTTCTGCCAAAAGCTCAAGAGCGTTGTCGAATTTACCGACAAGTGTGCAGAAATGAGCATCGGAATTTACAACAACGGGAATTTCATATTTTTTGCATATACGGATGACCTCTCTGTAATTATCCGAGGTATTTTTCCAAGTAATTGAACTTTCATTTATTTCAACAAGCTTGTTGTATTCTTTAAATTTTTTCAGGCATTTTTCATAATCAAATTCATATCCTACGGTAGCGCAGTGTCCTATAACATCAACATATGGGTTTTCAGCCACGCCAAGGTAAAGCTTTGTGATTTCATCGCGTGAAGCCTTTGCAAGCTGATTTCGGTGAATTGAAGCAATGATCCAGTCCAGCGGCTTACATTCTTCTTCGGGAAAATCAATATTTCCGTCATAGTCGATAATACTTGATTCTGCTCCGAAAATAAGCTTCACTCCGCAAAGCTCCCGCGGCAGAGCCTTGTGTAGATTATGAAAATGCCACACATGAGGGCCGTCCGTTGAAGCAGGCGTATGGTCGGTGATTGCAAGAGCTTCAAGCCCTGCTTTTTCTGCAAACTGAGCCATTTCAAGCACTGTGGAATATGCGTGTGTAGAGGCGACCGTGTGGGTGTGAGTATCGGCAATAATGCGCAAAACAGGTTCCTCCAATCAATAAATATCCCATTTTTTAATGGTTTCCTTGCGGTCCATGTCAAGTCCGAGGTTGTCAAGCAGCTCCTGAGCGGCATTGTAGCCCATTTTCTTCTGACGGTTATTCATTGCGGCAACTTCCAGAATTACCGCAAGATTTCTGCCCGGCTTTACAGGAATGGTTGTACAGGGGACTTTTACGCCGAGAATAGAGGTGTACTCGTTATCAACGCCCATTCTGTCGTAAACCTTTTCGCTGTCCCAAGGCTCAAGTTCAACTATCATGTCGATTTTTTCTGTGACCTTGACTGCACCCATACCGAACAGACGGCGTGCATTTACAATGCCTATGCCGCGAATTTCAAGAAAGTGTCTGATATTTTCCGGTGAAGAACCTACAAGGCTGATATTGGAAACGCGTCTTATTTCAACTGCGTCATCAGCAACAAGTCTGTGACCGCGCTTGATAAGCTCTACAGCGGTTTCGCTCTTACCGACGCCGCTTTCGCCGAGAATAAGCATACCCTCGCCGTATACCTCGATAAGTACACCATGGCGTGTGATCCTCGGAGCAAGATGCAGGTTAAGAAATGCGATAAGGGCAGCCATAAAGCTGGAGGTGCTGTCCTTGCTTCTGAGAAGAGGCACTTCGTATTTTTGCGCAATTTCGACCATTTCGGGAAAATAGGGAAGCTCGCGGGAGATTATCAGCGCAGGAATGTGCTGAGCAAAAAGCATATCGAGACGTTCATAACGGGTCTTTTCATCAATTGTTGCAAGGTATGCAAATTCCATTTTACCGAGTATCTGAATGCGTTCATTGTTGAAATATTCATAAAATCCCATAAGCTGAAGTCCCGGACGGTTAAGGTCGGTTTCGTTGACCATAAGCTTTGCCGAATCTTCTGGGAGATAAATTGTTTCAAGGTGAAATTCTTCTATAATGGTTTTCAGCGCCACGTTAAATTTTTTCTCAGCCATGCCAAATCATTCCTTTACAATTTACTGTTTCCGTGCAGAAACATAGTCATATTTATTATACAACATTTCAGAAAAATATCAAGTGTTATTGCATTTTATTTGTAAAACCGCTAAAATTATTTCGGAAAAAAATATAAAACCCACTTGCTATTTTGTGCAAATTGTTGTATACTGTCTAATGGAGTAAAATTTACTTTTGAAATGAAATTTAATTTGCTGTTGGAAAGGACGATGTTAATGACAGCAGTAGGATTTATAGGCGCAGGAAATATGGGATCTGCCATTATAAAAGGTATCTCGGGAAGCAGTCTGAACAGCGTAGTATCAATGTATGCTTACGACCCTAAAAGTGAAATGCTTGAACGTCTGAAGCCTTTTGGCGTAATACCGTGTGAAAGTGAGAACGAGCTTATTGAAAAATGCGATTATGTGTTTCTTGCGGTAAAGCCGCAGCAGCTTGACAGCGTTCTCGAAAAATCGGGAAAAAGCTTTACTGAGGATAAGGTGATCATTTCCATTTGCGCAGGGATTACCGCAGAATATATTCAGTCTAAAACCGTTTCGGGAGCAAAGGTCGTTCTTGTTATGCCAAACACTCCGCTTCTGCTGGGAGAGGGTGCTTCTGCACTTTCAAGAAACGCAAGCGTCAGCGATGATGAGTTTGACTTTGTTAAGAATATCTTTTCTTCCTGCGGCAAGGCAGCAGTAGTTCCGCAGGACAAAATGAAAGAAATAATTGCAATAAACGGCAGCAGTCCTGCGTTTATCTATCTTTTTGCAAAAGCTTTTGTGGACTATGCAAAATCGGTCGGTATAGGCGAGGATACTGCTAAAGAGCTTTTTTCACAGTCGCTTGTAGGCTCTGCCAAAATGATTACCGATTCCGGATATACCATTGACGAGCTTATTAAAATGGTATCCAGTCCCGGAGGAACAACTCTTGCAGGCTTGCAGGAGCTTTATGACGGCAAATTAACGGAGACTGTTACCAAAGCCTGTGAAAGCTGCACAAGAAGAGCCTACGAACTTTCAAAACAGTAAGAATTATTTAGCGCTTGTCCGCATAGACTTTACTAAAAAGTAAAGGACGGTTCACTATGACGGACAATCATATATCAAATCATTATAAAGGAAAATCCGACGTCAGGCTTACGGTTCTTACTGTGCTGTACTTTGCAGGAGTCCTGCTTGGTACTGCTTTGTACTGTATGCTTGACGGGGAACGGCTTGAAATCCTTAACGGCATAACGGGAAACCTTGTCTACGGCAGACTTAACCATACATTCTGGGAAACGCTTGTAAATTCCTTTTCGGGAGCGTTCATGCTGCTTTTGCTCTGCTTTTGGATGGGGTTCAGTGCGGCGGCACAGCCAATTGAAGTGCTTGTACCTATATTTCGCGGAATGGGAGCAGGTGTTGCTGTTTCGGGAATATATTATTCATATGGCGCTTCCGGTATAGGAATTGCTGCAGTGCTTATAATTCCGGGAGCAGTCATTTCTGCATTTGCTGTGATAATTGCCGCACGGGAAGCGCTTGATTTGTCCGGCAATGTTTATCTGTCGGCTTTCGGCAAAAACACTTCAGGCGGACAGATCGATTTCAGGCTTTATTTTACAAAGTTCGTGATATTGTGTGTAATATTGGCGGCTTCGTCGTTTGCAGACAGCGTTTTAACGTTTTTGTTTGCAGGCTTCTGGACGGGATTGGTTGGAATTTAATGGGGAAAGTTAAAAATAAAGGAGTTGCGTTTTTTGTCATTATTCGGAATGTATGATTATGAAAAAGCAGGAAAGGGCGTTGCTAAAAACGCTCCCAAGAAAAAAGCTTTTTTCGATTTCTTTGAAATGTATTTCAGGTATATGTGGCGGCTTGTTAAGCTTAATATGCTGACGTTTATTTTTTGTATACCCGTGGTAACGATAGGACCTGCCATTGCAGGAATGACAAAGGTCCTGCGTAATTATACGCTGGATAAAAGCTCGTTTATCTTCCATGATTTCTGGAAAGGCTTTTCACAGAACTGGAAACAGTCTTTGCCGGTGGGACTGCTTGACCTGCTGTTTGCTGTTTCGGCAGTAACGGCACTTCAGGTATATCCGCAGATGGCAAAGGCAGCTGAATCGGGCGGAATGATATACACCATTCTGTGTATAATATCAATAAGCTTTGCAATGACGCTGCTTATGATGAATTTTTATATTTTCCCTATGATCGTGGCAACAGACTTAAAATTAAGGGATATTATAAAAAACAGTTTTTACCTTACATGTATTGCTTTGAAAAAGAATTTTTTAACGCTTCTTGCTGTAATTGCAGTGACCGCTGTGCTTATTGTATCATATATAATGAGTCCTGTAGCGCTTTTGCTTATTCCATTGTGGGCTATAACTTTCTTAGGCTTTATTATAATGTATAATTCTTATCCACAGATACAGAAATATGTTATCAATCCGTATTATGAGGAAAGGGGAATGGATAACCCGGAGTATGATTACCTTAAACCGCTTTCTGCGGATGACAGCGTGTTTACCGACCGCGGCGGAGAAGAAGCTCCTATTGAGGGAAAAAAGAAAAAAGGAAAAATTATTTCATAAAAACCCTTTACAAATCGGTTTTTGTGTGATATAATTAATGCGTTGCGTTCTGCAAACGCATGAGATCCGTCTACTTGGTCTGCGGAGTAAGCCCTTGCGGGAACAATACCTGCCGCTTACTATGTTACGGA
>JBJESH010000304.1:0-2125 GCA_051882695.1 Oscillospiraceae bacterium
CTCAAGCTGAAGCAGGGTATCATTTCGGAAGAGGATATTCCAAAAGAAGAAAAGATTGAAAAGCAATACACTGTGGGAGAAAAAATAGGCAACTTTTTTTATCACAACAAGATGTACATAATTATCATTTCTATTACTGCTTTAATATTGGGATTTCTCGTCTTTGATCTGATTACAAACGTTAAGCCCGATGTTTCGGTAATGTTCATTGCAACGGATTACAACATCGATTTTATGACGGATAATATGGAGGACGTTCTGGAGCAATACTGTGAGGACTATAACGGCGATGGCAAGGTCTATGTCAGGGTAAGCTATCTGCCTGCTATTGTTGATACTACCGGAGATCCATCGGATCTTTATTATCAGCAGGCCGGTCAGACAAAGCTTTTTGCAGAATTTCAGGCGGCGGACTCTATAATTATCATTGCCGATTATGATTCCTGCGAGGAAATAGGGATTACCGAGAGTGTGCTTGCAGATCTGTCAGAAACATATCCCGATGATGAAAACGTTTCGTCGCTTGGCTATATGCTGAAAGGCACTTCTTTTGCTGAAGATATCGGTTATGACGGTCTTGCGGATAATTTATTCATAGGCTTCAGAAAGCCTGCCAGCGGTTTTGGAGTAAGCGAAGAAAAGTTCCAAAATAATTTTGACAATGCTGTTGAGCTATGGACGAATTACATTAACGGAAATGTTATAAATCCTGCGGAGGAAGCTGCGGAACAATAACTATCATACATATGGGAAAGAGGGAGCAAATATGGGTAAATTCCGGCTTCAGATCGATGTGGAACCTAAGGATATACCGTCTCTTGATGATTCGCACAAGCGTGATTGTGCCGATTCCATCAACGGCGTCATAAATCACACATTTAAATACACGCTGTTTCTTTCCTTGGGTGTAATGGCTTTTTTCGGTGCATACTCATTGTTCGGATTTACCTATCTTATGCGTATGGAAAAGGTCCTTCCACAGCTGTCGGTTGTTATGCCATTGATTTGTCTTGCTATTTTTCTGCTGGAATTTATATCCGGAGCTATGCACAAGTGGGCAATAATTACAGAGATTTTACTTCATGCAGCGCTGATATTTACTGTTATGATGAAGCTTCAGACAGTATGGATAATTCCGTTTGCAATTTACGGTGTTGTCGTTCACCTGAAGCTGCTGACTCTGACTCCTTTATATAAGGTACTTTCGGAGCAGAAGGGATTTCCGGAGTTTACTTCGCTTCCTACAAAAGATGAAATTACTGTTAAAAATAACAAGGCTCAATAAAAAATCAGAACCTGAGAGGATGATTTTTCTCTCAGGTTCTTTTTGATAATTATGACAAAAGCGGAGAATAATACTATTCTCCGCTTTTAATTATTTTATGATATTATGCTTACTGCTTTTCAGCAATTACTGCAACGCCGGGAAGAACCTTACCCTCGAGGTATTCAAGAGAAGCGCCGCCGCCTGTGGAAATGTGGCTCATCTTATCTGCAAAGCCGAGCTGCATAACTGCTGCTGCGGAGTCGCCGCCGCCGATAATTGTTGTAGCGTCTGTTTCTGCAAGAGCCTTAGCTACTGCAATTGTACCCTTAGCAAGTGTGGGGTTCTCGAAAACGCCCATAGGACCGTTCCAAACAACTGTCTTTGCGGACTTAACAGCCTCTGCGTAGAGAGCCTGTGTCTTTGTGCCGATATCAAGACCCATCTTGTCAGCGGGGATCTTATCGGAATCAACTACTTCAACTGCGATCTCGCCGTCGATAGGATCGGGGAATGCAGCTGCGATAGTTGTATCAACAGGGAGAAGAAGCTTCTTGCCGAGCTTTTCTGCCTTTTCCATCATTTCCTTGCAGTATGCGACCTTTTCGTCGTCAACAAGGGAAGTACCTACCTCGTAGCCCTTAGCCTTGAGGAATGTATAAGCCATACCGCCGCCGATGATAAGGGTATCGCACTTTTCAAGAAGGTTGGAGATAACGTTGAGCTTATCTGCAACCTTTGCGCCGCCGAGGATAGCTACAAAAGGACGAACAGGAACCTCAACTGCGTTTCCGAGATACTGGATCTCCTTCTGCATGAGGTAGCCTACTGCTGTTTCCTTAACAAACTTTGTAACGCCTG
>JBJESH010000305.1:0-8585 GCA_051882695.1 Oscillospiraceae bacterium
GTCGGGAACTGAAATGTCAAGTCCGTGAAGGATCTCAAGCTCGTTGGGAGTGCCAATATAAAACCGCTTGAAGATCCCTTTCATATCAATTATAGGTCTGTTCATTCAGTCACCTGCTCTGCATCTGTTTCATTTTCGTTTATCATAACAACATCGCCGTCGGAAAGCATTGCGGTATTTGTAAGCACAAGCATTCCTTCGCTGATTTGATCGGAGATGATTTCAATTTCATAGTCTGTTTCAAGTCCGACCTCTACCTGAACAAGCTTTGCATGATAAACACCGCTTTCGTCTTTTTCAGCAATAAAAATTACGTCGTTTCCGTTTTCATCGGTCGTAAGTGCGTCATATGTAACAGTCAGAGCATTTTCACGCTTATCGCTTATAATATTTACTTTTGCGCTCATTCCGACAAGCATTTTTCCGTCCTCGCCGTCGATGTCGGTTTTGATCTTATAGTTTACAGCAGCAGATGTTGTCATTGAAACGGTGTCTGCCGCAGTAGGAGCGACTTCGGTAACCTTTCCGTCATATTCGATCCCGTCAAGAGCGTCACAGCGGATAACCGCCGTCATACCCTCGGCAACATATGGAATATCATATTCGCCTACGGAAGCTTCGACCACCAGATCGCTTAAATCTTCGATCACAAAAAGGGAACCTGCCGCAGCAACGCCCTCTTCGGCATTTACGGCAGTAATAATACCGTCGCAGGGAGCTGTGATAACCGCATATTCAAGCTTATTCTTCAGATTTTCAAGAATTATCACCTGAGGATCGTTTAGACCGGAAAGAGTCCGCTGCTGTTCTGCCTGCTTTTTAAGAGAAGCAAGCTCGGATTCTACCTGCTGTACTGTGCGTTCATAATCTTTTTTGGCAGCTTCAAGAGCATCCTCGGCATTTTTTACTGCAATACTGTAGCTTTCGACGGAACTGTCGGTCTGTTTCTCAGTATTTTTATATTCTTCCTGAACTCTCTCATAAGCAATTTTAGCGCTTTCAAGGTTTGTTTTGGCAGCATCCCGTGACTTTTTGAGATTTTCTATTGAAATATTATACTGAGTTTCTAATGATTTAACCTGTTCCTTAAGATTTTTTTCGTCATATTTTTCTTGTAATGACTGCAATTCCAGCTTTGCATTCTGATACTCCTCGGTTGCCCTTTCAATATCACCCGAATAATAAATATCTTTATATGTCATTACCTCGTTGTATTTTGCCTGGGCTTCATCGAAACGGGTCTGTGCGGCAGCAAGCTCACTGTTAAATTTATTATTTACAACAATATCAAGGTATTTTTTGTATTCATTAAGCTTGTCATAAGTAGATTTTACGTCTGCGGGGTAATTCTCAGGGGCAAGAGCAGCTTCTGCTTCTTCGTAAGCCTTAACGCTGTTTTCATATGTATTTTTTGCACTTTCAACGCTTGAAGCGGCATTCTGCAAATTTGACGGAAGTGTAGTGCCTGTGCCGATGCTTTCCTGACGTTTTGCGTCCTCAAGATTTTTTTCAGCCTGTTCAACGTTTCTTTCTGCGGCAACAATAGAACTGTTTTTTCCGTTATTATAATTTTCAAGCGCTTCGGCGTATTTTTGCTCAACATCGGAAAGGTTGTAATCGCTGCTCAGACCGCTGCTGTCAACAGAAGCCTGCTGCTGTAATATCTGCTGCTGAAGCTCCTCGGTATCTATCGTGCAGAGAATATCGCCTTTTTTCACAGCGTCTCCGACAGAAACGTTGATTTTCTCAACAGGATAAGCAAGCTTTGAATAAACCTTTTGTGTTTTTGCACTTTCAACTGTTCCGCTGACTGAAATTTTATTTTCAATTGTTTTTTCCTGAATTTTTATCGTGTCGGCATAAGTTACCGAAGAAGCTGCGTTTCCGAGTGCAGCAACGGCAACGCCGATAACGGCGATTCCGGCAATAATTGAAACGGGAATAATTATTTTTTTAGCTTTCATATAATTTATCCTTTCTGTGTTGCTGTATGATATTATATATTATATAGTATCATACAATATTTGATTTGTCAATAGATTTTTTATAATTAGTTGTATTAATAAACTAATACAACTAATACGCTAATACAAGTATACAACCTATAACATAAAAAGTCAATTGTCAGTAATGCACAAATCTTGCGAAATATAAGCAGGAAAATTGAACTTAACTAACATTTTAAGCAATACAAAAAGCGGTACGGATAGCTCCGTACCGCATAAAATTACGCCTCCCAGCTGTTGAGATAAGCTTCCTGAACATCGGTAAGCCTGTCGATCTCCATACCCCAGAAACGTATCTTCCTTTCTGCGACCTCACGGTCGATATACTTGGGCACATCGATAATTTTTTCACTGAGATTATTTTTATTTTTTACAAGGTGAAGCGCAGAAAGCGCCTGAATAGCGAAGCTCATGTCCATAATTTCCGCAGGGTGACCGTCGCCAGCGGCAAGATTTACAAGTCTGCCCTCGGCGATAACATATATCCACTTGCCGTTTTCAAGCTTGTAGCCCTGAATATTATTACGGGCAGTTTTGGTTTCAACAGCGATTTTCTTCAGCGTTGCAACGTCCACCTCAACATCGAAATGACCTGCATTGCAGCAGATAGCGCCGTCCTTCATCACACGGAAGCTTTCTTCGGTGATAACGTCACGGCAGCCTGTAACGGTAACAAAAAAGTCGCCTATCTTAGCTGCCTCGGTCATTTTCATGACCTTGAAGCCGTCCATAACAGCCTCCATAGCTTTGATCGGGTCGATCTCGGTAACGATGACCTCGGCGCCAAGACCCTTTGCACGCATGGCAACGCCCTTGCCGCACCAGCCATAGCCTGCAACAACAACGTTCTTTCCTGCAACAATAAGGTTCGTAGTACGGTTAATGCCGTCCCAGACAGACTGACCTGTACCGTAACGATTATCGAAAAGATGCTTGCAGTCAGCATTGTTTACCAGTACCATAGGGAATTTGAGCTTGTTTTCCTTTGCCATGGCGATAAGGCGGATAATACCTGTTGTAGTTTCTTCGCAGCCGCCTATAACGTCTGCAATTTTTTCCGGGTATTCGTTGTGGATAAGGTTAACAAGGTCGCCGCCGTCGTCGATAATAATATTCGGACCTGCTTCGATGACTTTTGCTGTGTGGCGGTGATATTCTTCACTTGTTGCACCGTACCAAGCAAAAACGTTCAGACCGCCGTGAACAAGCGCAGCGGCAACATCGTCCTGAGTGGAAAGAGGATTCGAGCCTGTAACGTACATTTCGGCTCCGCCTGCTGCAAGTACGCGGCAAAGGTATGCCGTTTTCGCTTCAAGATGTACAGAAAGAGCTACCTTTATACCGGCAAAGGGTTTAGTTTCGGAAAATTCAGCTTCAATACTTCTGAGCAGAGGCATATTGCCTTTTACCCACTGAATTTTTGTCTCGCCGCTTTCCCATAAATTAATGTCTCTGATCTCACTTGCCATGTTAAAATTCCTTTCATAAAGTTAATTCAAGCATTTTAGCGCCGACGTATCCGCACAGAGCGTTTGGTTCAACGATCATCTGTGCGCCGCGGACTCCTGCACTTACGGCTATTTCGTCAAACAGAATTGCAGTTTCGTCTATAAATGTCGGGAATTTTTTCTTCATTCCCACGGGAGAACATCCTCCGCGGATATAACCCGTAATGCCGAGCAGGTCTTTGACATGAAGCATTTCACATTTTTTGTCGCCTGCCGCTTTTGCGGCTTTTTTCAGGTCAAGCTCTGCATTTACGGGAATACAGCAGACGAAGTACCCTGTCCGTTCGCCCTTTAAAACAAGGGTCTTGAATACCTGCTCGGGCGGCTGTCCAAGCTGTTCGGCAACATGAACGCCGGACAAATCATTTTCGTCAACTTCATATTCTGCGGTGCGGAAGGGTATTCCTGCCGCCTCCAGCAGACGCATTGCATTGGTTTTATTCATTCAGAAAGCCTTCTTTTTACAGACCGTGCTGCGATTCGCTTTTAAGCTCAGATTCCTTTATCGCAATAAGAGTCATTTCATTTCCTCGTTTTGAAACGATATATTCAACATATTTATCAGGCTTCGGCTCTTCATCGGAAGTAAGAGTCAGCCATGCTGGAGTAGGCGAAACATAGCCTACTGTGAGGGTGTAGCTTTCACCCACCCGTGAAATATTCTCAATATACGGTGAATAGGTGAAATACTTAGGATTGGATGGGATACGGTAGGATTTGATGCTTTCGTCATAGTAGAACTGGATATCCGCACCTATTATAGACTGATGCTCAAAGCTAAGACCTGTACCGAAAAGCTTTGTACAGTGCTGTTCAACATCCAATTCGGGAACGATTATCATGTCAAAATCCGATTCGTACTTTGTCTTGTCCTCATAAAGAATAATATCCCATATTGCCGCTGTTATCATGGTGTCGCTCCGCAGCTTTATTGTCTGGTCAAATGGAGCCGGGTCGCAGATAACGATAGGGTAAACAAACTTGGCAAATTCGTTTTTCTGCTGGGTATTGTCCGCAAAATCCTTTACCTTGTCAACAACAAATCCGACTGTTGAAAAAAGTCCAACGATCGCAAGCAGAGAAACAATTATTCCGAAAAGGAAATACAGCTTTCTTTTTAAGCCCTCCGGGTTTGACTCGGGCATATCCGGAACAGCCTGTTCTCCGGTAAATTCAGCCATTTCCTCAGGATTTTCGTCCAGTGCCTCATCAAACATACGCTTGATATTCTCTATGGATTCGTTCTCCTGCTTTTTTCTGGACTTATTGGCGGCAGCTTTATCATTTTCGTCGGCAGGAACAAGCTTGGGAGGCTTCTGCTTTGCCTGTTCGCGGTTTGGCTTTACAGGCTTTGCGGTATGTTTTTTCTTCTGTGCGCTGTTCTTTTTTACATAGCTGTCATAATCGAAAAAGTCCTTTTTATCTTCACTCATAAGCAAACCTTTCTTTTTCAGCGTATCTGTCCGTTCCCGTCGATAAGATATTTCATAGATGTAAGCTCGCGCAGACCCATAGGTCCTCTTGCGTGGAGCTTCTGGGTAGAAATGCCTATTTCTGCTCCGAAGCCGAACATTCCTCCGTCGGTAAAGCGTGTGGAAGCATTCACATAAACAGCCGCCGCGTCTATCTCATTTTTAAAACGTTCAGCATTGGCAAGACTGTTGGTAACGATACATTCGCTGTGACCTGTTGTATATTTTGAAATGTGTTCAATAGCCTCGTCGATTCCGCTTACTACCTTTACGGAAATGATATAGTCAAGGAATTCGGTGGCATAGTCCATATCTGTTGCAGGAACAATACAGTCACCGAGGATAGCTGCGGTTTTTTCGCAGCCGCGTATCTCAACATTGTGCTCGTCAAGCCTTGCTTTGATCATCGGCAGAGCTTTATCAGCGACCTTTTCGTGTACCAGCAGAGACTCAATCGCATTGCACACCGACGGGCGCTGAGTCTTGCCGTTGTCAACGATATTTACAGCCATTTCAAGGTCGGCGGTTTCGTCCACAAAAACGTGGCAGTTGCCTACGCCTGTTTCAATAACGGGAACAGTTGCATTCTCCTTAACGGCACGGATAAGTCCTGCGCCGCCTCTCGGAATAAGCACATCAATGTAATTGCTGCACTTCATAAGCTGAGTTGTGACTTCTCTTGTGGTGTCGTCAACGAACTGAACAGCATCCTCGGGCAAGCCAGTTTCGGCAATTGCCGCACGCATGATTTCGCACAGGCACTTGTTGGAGTTGTAGGCCTCCTTGCCGCCTCTGAGGATAACGACGTTTCCTGCTTTAAGGCAAAGCACGGCAGCGTCCACGGTTACATTTGGGCGCGACTCAAAAATAATACCGATAACGCCAAGAGGAACGCGTATCTTGGTAATTCTCATTCCGTTAGGACGTACCGAGCCGCTGTCGGCAGTACCAACCGGGTCATCGAGCTTTATGACATCTGAAACGCCCTGAGCGATACTCTTTATTCTTTCTTCGGTAAGGCGCAGTCTGTCCTGCATAGCAGCTGACATACCGTTTTTAACAGCGGCTTCAAGGTCAAGAGCGTTTGCCGCAAGTATTTCACCGGTATTTTCCGTAAGAGCTTTTTCAATTGCCGCAAGAGCCTTGTTTTTCTGTGCTGTGGAAGCACAGCGCAGCGCTTTTTCGGAAGCCTTAGCTTTTGCTCCCAGAGTTTCAATATAGTTCATAAGGCACCTCCGTTATTTGTTTGTGAAAATAGTTCCGACGCTCTTTCCGTCAAAGAGCTCATAAAGAATATACGGATTTCTTCCGTTAAGAATAGCCATGTCGATGCCTGCGTTCATGGCGATCTCGGCAGCATTGATCTTTGTTATCATTCCGCCTGTACCGAGACCCGAACCTGCACCGCCCGCAAGTGAACGTATTTTATCGTCTATAATGTTTACAACGGGAATAAGCTTTGCGTCGGGGTTATCCTTTGGGTTGCCGTCGTAAAAGCCGTCGATATCGGAAAGTATGACAAGCATATCTGCTCGGCTGAAAATTCCTACCTGAGCTGCAAGGCTGTCATTTTCACCCAGTTCAAGCTCAAGTTCATCTATAGCAACGGTGTCGTTTTCGTTTACAACGGGAATAACGTTATGACTGATGAGCTTTTCAAAGGTATTTTCAACGTTGTTTTTTCTTGGAGTATCAATAATATATTTCGTAAGCAGTATCTGCGCAACGTTAAGGTTATATTCGCCGAAAAGCTTGTCGTAAATATACATCAGCTCGCACTGTCCGACAGCGGCGCAAGCCTGCTTCATGGGAGTATCCTTAGGACGCTCCGTAAGACCCATTTTAGCCATTCCCAGACCGATAGCGCCTGAGGAAACCAGAATGATCTCCTTTCCGCTGTTTTGCAGGTCGGCAAGAACTTTAACAAATTTCTCCATGCGGCGGATATTCAGTCTGCCGGTTTTGTGGGTAAGTGTAGAAGTGCCGACCTTGATAACGATTCTCTTTTTTTCATTAATATCAAACATAGCAAATGCCTTTCAAAGTTATTCCGTAACGGTGTTGATAGGGCTGCCGTTCAGGTAAGCCTTAATATTTTCCGCAGCAATTTTTACAAGACGCTCTCTCGTTTCAAGAGGCGCCCATGCTATATGCGGAGTGATAATGCAGTTTTGGGCGCCGATAAGGGGACAGCTTTCCGACATAGGCTCTTCGCAGAGAACGTCCAGCGCTGCTCCTGCGATTTTTCCGCTGTTAAGGGCGTCGGCAAGGTCCTGTTCTTTTACTACAGCGCCGCGGCTCGTATTTATAACCACGCATGACGGCTTGCAATACTGCAATGTATCCTTGCAGATGAGTCCATTTGTATCGCTTGTAAGCGGACAATGTGCTGTAATAACGTCCGACTCGCTGAAAAGCTCTTTAAGTCCCACAAATTTTACGGAGCCGTCCTGCTTGGCGGTACGGGTATTTACAATTACCTTCATATCGAATGCCTGAGCTATCTTTGCGACCTTTCTTCCGATTGAGCCGTAGCCGATGATACCGAGAGTTTTTCCCGAAAGCTCCTGAATTGGATACACAAAATCGGAAAAGGTCTCGGATCTTATCCAGCCGCCGTTTTTTACAAACTTGTTGTAAGCGGAAGTTCTGCTGGCAAAGTGCAGAATGAACGAAAATACCTGCTGTGCAACGGCGGCGGTGGAGTAAGCCGGAACATTGCAGACTGTAATTCCCAGTTCCGAACAGGTTTTAAGGTCTATATTATTGTAGCCGGTGGCGCAGAGTCCTATATATTTCAGGTTCGGACAGGCTCTGAGCACTTCTTCGGTAAAGGGAGTTTTGTTGCACAGAACGATATCAGCGTCACCGACGTTTTCAATAATTTTGTCAACGGGCGTGAGAGGAAACTCTCTTACCTCGCCCAGAGCATAAATTTCATCAAAGGACACATCGCCCTTTGAAACTGTTTTGGCTTCAAGAACAGCAATTTTCATTGGGTATTCTCCTATAATAAGATTTACGCCTTAACTTCTTCCTTCTCTTCAAGCTCAAGCTCGGAGGTGCAGTGAGGGCAGCGTGTAGCTTCGATCGCGATCTCGCTGAGGCAGTAGGGGCACTTCTTTGTAGTGGGAGCCTTTTCGGGTTCGGGCTTCTTTACGATCTTTGAAGCTGCGTTTGCCGTCTTAACTATAATAAAGAGGACAAGAGCAACGATGAGGAAGTTGATTACAGCTGTAATGAATGCGCCGTACTTGATAGCAACACTTTCTACTGTACCGTCTTCAAGTGTTTTCTTGCCAATTTCAATAGCAAGCTGACTGAAATCCTTATTGAAGATGATACCGATGATCGGGGAAATAAGGTCGTTTACCACCGAGTCGATGATTGCCTTGAAAGCAGCACCGATGATAACACCGACAGCCATATCGAGAACATTGCCTCTCATTGCAAATTCCTTGAATTCCTTAAAAAACTTTTTCATTAAAAAAACTCCTTTGTTTTGAATTTTACGGAATATAACATTCCGCATTTTAATAAGTACATCTTAAACAGTATAACACAAAATCACCGCTTTTTCAATAGTTTTCGCGCGGATA
>JBJESH010000306.1:0-8557 GCA_051882695.1 Oscillospiraceae bacterium
GCCGCCCAGAGCGAATACCTTTGTACCCTTGGACTTCTCTGTACCCATGGATGCAAACCACTCTGCGCCGTTGAGGATGATACGAGGAATATTTGCGTATGTTTCAACGTTGTTAAGGATAGTAGGCTTGTTGAACAGACCCTTTTCAGCAGGGAACGGAGGACGGGGACGAGGCTCGCCGCGGTTGCCCTCGATAGATGTCATAAGAGCTGTTTCTTCGCCGCACACGAATGCGCCTGCACCGAGACGAAGCTCAATATCAAAATCAAAGCCTGTGTCAAAAATATTTTTACCAAGAAGACCGTATTCACGAGCCTGCTTGATAGCAATTTCAAGGCGCTTGATAGCAATAGGATACTCGGCACGAACGTATATGTAACCCTGATTTGCACCAATTGCATAGCCTGCGATAGCCATAGCTTCAAGTACAACGTGGGGGTCGCCTTCAAGAACAGAACGATCCATAAATGCACCCGGGTCACCCTCGTCGGCATTACAGCAGACATACTTCTGGTCAGCATCCGGAACGATATTTCTTGCAAGCTTCCACTTCATACCTGTAGGGAATCCGCCGCCGCCTCTTCCGCGGAGACCGGAATCAAGAATCGTCTGGATAACCTGTTCAGGAGTCATCTCGGTAAGAACCTTTCCGAGAGCCTGATAACCGTCTGTACCGATATACTCATCGATATTTTCAGGATTTATAACACCGCAGTTACGGAGAGCAACACGGTGCTGCTTCTTATAGAAGTTTGTTTCATTAAGGGATTTAATACCGTTATCGGTAACTGTCTCCTTGTAAAGAAGTCTTGTAACGATACGTCCCTTGAGCAGATGCTCTTCAACGATTTCGGGAATGTCTTCTTCCTTTACCATGGAATAGAACGAACCCTCCGGATATACAATCATTACGGGACCCAGTGCACAGAGACCGAAGCAGCCTGTCTTTACGACCTGAACCTCATCATGAAGTCCATTTTTGTCAATTTCCTCCTGCAGCCTTTCTCTGATTTTTGCACTTCCGGAGGAAGTACAGCCTGTGCCGCCGCAAACCAATACATGTGAACGATACATTTATTCTACCTCCTCAGGATCAACCGAGCTTTGCAGCGTCGATAGTATATTTTGTAACAACATTGCCCTTGATAATGTGCTGGTCGATGATTTCGTCAACCATTTCGGGCTTAACCTTTACATAAGTAGTCTTTTCGCCGTCAGCCTTGTAAACCTCAACGATAGGCTCATACTGGCAAAGGCCGATACAGCCTGTCTGTACTACTGCAACATTTTTAAGGTCTCTTTCCTGTACAGCATTAGAGAATGCTGTAAGAACAGGACGCGCACCTGCTGCGATACCGCAGGTTGCCATACCTACAACTACTCTTGTAGCGTCTGAACCTTCCTCACGGATGTCAACCTGACCTTTCATTTTTTCACGGATAGCCTTGAGTTCTTCCAGTGATTTCATGGTATTTTCCTCCTCAATATATTTAGTTAAAGCTCCCTGCCGCATATTGTATTATTCCGCCAGCTTGGAAACCTCGGCGTGATTTTCCGCAAGATAATCCTTTATGAAAGCCGAAACCTCCGGCGCGTCAAAATCGCCGCTTCCGAGTATTTCACGGAACTCCCTTGTGTCAAGGGTAAAGCTTCTGCCGTCCGCAGAATATGTATAGAGGAAATCTATATGCGTATTCATTGTTACCAGGGAGTGGATCGTCTGAGTCATATTCCCGAGAGGCATTCTGTCAATTGACGACAGCACATAAACCGCTTCTGTTTCCGTACCTTTTCCAAGCTCTGATCTTATCGAAAAGCTTCCGCCTGTAAGCTCGGCGGACTGCTTGAAAAATGGTATTCCCAAACCGATTTTTCGTGTTGTACGGGTAGTAAAGAACGGGTCTGTAACACTTCTGACCTGTTCCTCCGTCATGCCGCAGCCGTTATCCTTTATCTTTACAGCAAGCCTGTCCGCAGCCGAATCAATATCCACCGATATTTCAATAAGAGTAGCCTCTGCACGGACGGAATTTTGTGCGACATCAAGAATGTTCAGGGAAATTTCAGTCATCATCAGTTATATTTTGCAAGAATATCGTCGATATCGTCAACTGTCAGTCTGCCGTAAACGTCATCGTTTACAGTAAGGACCGGAGCAAGTCCGCAGGCGCCGATGCAGCGGCAAGCTTCAAGAGAAAACTTTCCGTCAGGCGTACAGCCTCCGCCTTCGATACCGAGCTTTTCGATAAGCTTATTGTAAATATCGCCGCTTCCCTTAACATAGCAAGCAGTTCCAAGACAGACAGAAATCTTATACTTGCCCTTGGGGTTAAGTGAGAACTGAGCATAAAATGTTACTACCCCATAGATTTTTTCAAGCGGATAGCCTGTTTCAGCGGCAATTATCTTCTGGACTTCGATAGGAAGATAGCCGTAAATTTCCTGAGCCTGCTGAAGAATAGGCATCAGACAGCCTTTTTCGCTTTTGTGCTTTGCGATAATGTCGCGAAGCTGCTTCTCCTGCTCGGGAGTACCCGCAAAGGGTATGGATGAAATTGTAGAACCCATTATAGAACCTCCTCAATTATATGTGCGATTTCGGATATGCTGTACAAAATTCACATATACGAATTGCAATCATAAATGTATTATACCACATATTTCAACAAAATGCTACAAAAATTTGTTACAGACGTTAAAGTTTTTTCTTGTGCACTTCTTACAAATACCTACTTTCGCAGTATATTATTATTGACAAGATACGTTCTTGCAACGGCAGTTTTATTAATTCGGTGTCTGTTTTTTGCACGTTTTTTATGGATAATGCACTAAAATATTGGAGAATATGCCAGTTTAATTTTTATTACAAATGTGTTATGATACTATTATAAATATGTATGCAAAGTTGCTTGTCCTTAATAATTATATGCAGGACCCTTTGTGAATTTTACCAAAATAAAATTTTTTGATTATTTTTAAGGAGGTTTTCTTCCGTGACTGTTTCTGATATCAAAAATCTTCTCGATGCAAAAATTCTCTGCGGAGAAGAATTCTGCGAACGCGAAGTCCACACAGCCTGCGGCTCTGATATGATGAGCGATGTTCTTGCTTTTGTAAAAGACCAATCCGTTCTGCTTACCGGACTTTGCAATCCACAGTCTGTACGCACTGCGGAAATGATGGACATTGTATGTATTGTTTTTGTAAGAGGAAAAGTTCCTGACGAATCTGTCATTTCTCTTGCCGAAGAACGTGAAATAGTGCTTTTGTCCACGCCGATGAGAATGTTTCCTGCCTGCGGAATTCTCTATGAAAACGGTTTGCGGGGAGGCGTTGACAATTGAGTGATACAATCAAGCTGCATTATACTGTTTCGCCCGATGATTTTACCCGAGCAGGCGAAGCGTCCGGCGACGTTAAAAGCAAGCTTAAAAAAATGGGCGTTTCTCCCGATGCTATACGCAAAGTTGCAATTGCTATGTACGAGGGCGAAATAAATATGGTCATACACGCAAAAGGCGGAGATATTGACGTTGAAATTTCCGAGGATGATATCACAATGGTTCTTGCAGACAAAGGCCCCGGCATTGCAGATATAGAGCAGGCTATGCAGGCAGGCTGGTCTACCGCTCCCGACAATATCCGTTCTCTCGGTTTCGGAGCAGGAATGGGTCTGCCGAATATGAAAAAATATTCAGACAGTATGAAGATAGACACTGAACTCGGCGTAGGCACAACTGTTACAATGAAGGTCAATATGTAATGGCAGATTTTGATATTACTATTATCGGTGGAGGTCCTGCCGGAGCCACTCTTGCAAGACTTCTCGACAAACGTTTCCGAGTACTGCTTATCGACGGGAAAAACTCTTCGGAAAACAGCTTTCGCAAAGTCTGCGGCGGACTGCTTTCTCCCGACGCACAGAAAGCATTTGCGGAATTTGATCTGACTTTGCCAAAGGATATTCTGGTTGACCCTCAGATTTTTTCAGTACGGACTATTGACCTGCAAAGCCGTACCGAAAGGCATTACCAAAGGTTTTATATGAATCTCGACCGTCACAAGTTTGATCTGTGGCTTGAGAAGCTTGTTCCCGAAAGCAGCGAAAGATTTTACGGCAGATGCAGAAGCATTGAACGCACGGACGGAGTATACCATATTAAATGTAACGGGAATGATGGAACGGTGCGTACATTCACTGCCGATATGATAGTCGGAGCTGACGGTGCAGGCTCATTAGTGAGAAAATATCTTTACCCTAAAAAGAAAACACGCAGGTATACAGCCATTCAGCAATGGTTTCATGAGGAGCACGCAAACCCGTTCTACAGCTGCATTTTCGACCCTGTTACAAGCGACTGCTGCTCATGGTCTATCTCAAAAGACAGCGTGTTTATTTTTGGCGGAGCGTTTGCTCCCGAAGGCTGCCGTGAAAGCTTTGAAAAGCAGAAACAGCGTCTTGCAGAATACGGCTTCAAATTTGGTGAACCTATAAGGACAGAGGCTTGTATTGTACTTCGTCCGAAATCTCCATTTGATCTGTGCACAGGCAGGAATGGTGCTTTCCTTATCGGAGAGGCAGCAGGATTGATAAGTCCAAGCTCATTGGAGGGAATAAGCTTTGCAGTAAACAGCGCCCGTATTCTTGCTGAGGTACTTAACAGCAGAAAAGCATGTCCCGAAAAAATTTACGGAAGAAAAATTATTCCTCTGAGAATAAAAATATTCGCAAAAGTGCTTAAATGTCCGTTTATGTATGTTCCTGTATTGCGAAGGGCGGTCATGAAAAGCGGCATAAGCAGCATCAATATTACTAAACAAAACTGACAAGGAGGGATCGTATGCAGTTCACAAACTCGGTACAGCTTGACAAGGACAAATGTATGGGCTGCATCAACTGTATCAAGCGGTGTCCTACCCAAGCAATCAGAGTACGAGGCGGCAAGGCTGCCATCATAAAGGAATTCTGCATTGACTGCGGAGAATGTATAAAGATTTGTCCTCACCATGCAAAGCTGGCTTCATACGATCCGCTTTCTGTGCTTGATAATTACGAATATACCGTTGCACTTCCTGCACCATCGCTTTACGCTCAGTTCAATAATCTTGACGATATCAACATAGTGCTCAGGGCGCTGCTGAAAATGGGTTTTGACGCTGTATATGAGGTTTCTGCGGCGGCAGAACTGGTCAGTGAGCTTTCAAGAAAATACATATCCGAAAACATGGACAAACGCCCGTTTATTTCGTCAGCGTGTCCATCGGTAGTAAGACTTATCAGTGTTCGTTTTCCTAATCTTATCGAGCATATACTTCCAATCGCAGCGCCTGTTGATATAGCTGCTTCGGAAGCAAGAAAGATTGCAGTTGAAAAGACGGGACTTCCGTCCGATAAAATCGGTATCATTTTTATTTCACCGTGTCCTGCAAAGGTCACCGCAGTCAAATCTCCTTTGGGGTATGAAAGATCCGAGGTAGACGCAGTTGTAGCAATGAAAGAGGTCTACCCTGCTCTGCTGGGACATATGAAAAATTCGGTTGATGACGATTCAGAGCTGCTTTCGTCGGGAAAAATCGGCATAAGCTGGGGACGAAGCGGCGGCGAGGCGGGAGGTCTTCTTACCGACAGCTATCTTGCTGCGGACGGCATTGAAAATGTTATAAAAGTTCTTGAGGACCTGGAAGACCAGAAATTTACCAGTCTTGATTTTATTGAGCTTAATGCCTGCTCGGGCGGCTGCGTTGGCGGAACGCTCACTGTTGAAAATCCATATGTTGCAAAAGCTAAGCTTGACAGGCTAAGACGGTATCTTCCTGTTTCAAAAAGTCACCTTGACAGCTGTGAACTTGATAATCCTTACTTTGAAAAGGAAATAGAGTACACGCCTGTTTTCAAAATCGGCACAAGCCTGAAAGACAGCATTGCAGCTATGGCGAAAATAAGCGCTCTATGCGAAAAATTTCCCGGACTTGACTGCGGTTCCTGCGGCGCTCCGACCTGCCGAGCTCTTGCCGAAGATATCGTTAGCGGACGCGCGCATGAGCGTGACTGCATTTACCTGCTGAGGGATTATATTCACCGTATCTCAAGGCAATTCAGCAGTATTGATTCGCTTGGCGGCGATGATGAAGGTTATGACCATGATTATACAGATTATTAAACCTGAAAGGATTTGCGTATTATGAAGCTTGAAGAATTTACCGAAAAATGCGGATTTGAAGTTGTTAATAAAGGCAGCGGAGACGTTGAACTGACAAAGGTTTTCTGCTGTGACCTTCTTTCCTTTGCCATGTCGAGAAATCCGGCAGGCTCTGTCTGGGTCACGGTCATGGGAAATGTGAATACAATTGCTGTTGCTGTTCTCACAGAGGGCGGCTGCATAGTAATTGCCGAGGGCGCTCAGCTTGATGAAGCTGCTCTTGAAAAAGCAAAGCAGCAGGACGTTACTGTTCTGAAGACTGATATGCCTGTATTTGAGGCTGCTCTTGCGGCGCACGATCTGATTTCATAAATATTAAAGGAGGACAGCATACCATGAAGCTCAGCTATGATCTGCACATTCATTCCTGCCTTTCTCCATGCGGAGATGAGGATATGCTTCCGTCAAATATTGTGGGAATGGCAGCGCTGAAAGAGCTGGATGTTATTGCTGTTACCGACCACAACACCTGTGGAAACTGCCCTGCGGTCATGAAGCTTGCCGAGGCTTATGGGATAACGGCTATTCCCGGAATGGAGCTTACCACGGAAGAGGAAGTTCACGTTCTTTGCTTGTTCCCGGAGCTTGACAACGCCATGGCTTTCAGCGAATATGTGCATACCTGTATGCTTCCTTTTACCAATGATGAGGAGGTTTTCGGCAGACAGCTTTTCGTTGACGAGGACGATAACATTATCGGCAAAGAACCTTATCTGCTTATTAATGCCACTTCTATCGGATTTGACCAGGTATACGAAAAGGTTGTGAAATACGGCGGAATTATGATTCCCGCGCACGTTGACAAAAGTACGACCAGTCTGCTTTCAAACCTTGGCTTTATTCCCCCGGACAGCAAATTTGTATGCGCCGAGATAAAGCACACGGGTTTTATCGACAAGATACTTGACGATAATCCCTATCTGAAAAGCTGTAACATCATTCACGACAGCGACGCCCATTATCTTGAGCATATCCACGAGCCGGAATTCTTCATTGAAGCCAAATCAAAAAGCGTTAAGGACATTCTCGACGCGCTTGTTAAAAGGTAAAAAGCCGTTCCTTATTGTTAATGTCTAGAGGAGTAGAATTGATATCCTCAATTTCAGACCTTGTATTATCTAAATCAGATTTAAGACCGTCAATTTCTTCTTTAAGTTCTTTCATCTGATTGACAATCTTGGAAATACCTGTTATAATAAGATTAATGGCAACCATTATGCCGACATTTAAAGCAAGTTTTAATGCAGTACCTAATGCTTTAGAAGCAACTGAAGCTGACTTTTGAGCAAAGATAAGGTTTTTAGTTGATTGTGTCACAGTTTCACATTGCTCAATATATTGCTCTTCGGATATTTTTCCAGATTTATATTGTTTATTTAAATCAAGAATCACCTTTGACTGTTCACGAGCAGCTTCGCTGGCATTAGACATTGTTTTAGCAAAGACAGCGTTTTCATCTTTAGCATTTATTAAGGATTTAGCATATTTATTTAAAGCAACCGAATCTGTTTCTGTTATAATAGGTTTTGAAAATGCTGATTTAAAAAATGAAGATGCAGCAGTTCTAAATCTATTAAGTCGCCCTTCCACGCCATCTAAACTTTGATTTACTTCAGATGATATGGTTTTAAATGATTTACCAAATATCCCAAGTTGGTTTGATAAACCTTTTACATCCGTATCAAAAGTTCTAAACACCATTGGCTTTAATTATATCGTTTTGAAATATAAATAAAGGAGATACGCTATGAGCAAGGAATATTTTACTTGGGGAAAAGAAGTTGATTATACTAAACCATATCTTTTCTGTCACAAATGTGGAGCAAAGTATTTAAAAGATACAATTGATTCAATGTTGGATGACCCATATTATAATGCTACAACAGAACATTACACAAAATGCTATTATTGTGGCAATGAACTTGACGAAGAACGATTTACGGTAGATGATGAATTTGACGAAGAGCTTGTCGCAAAAAGAATAAAAAAAGATGAAAAAATTGACCGACACTCTAATGAAAAAACTCAAAAACGCTTAGAAAGTATGGGGCTTGCAGATTATCAGCGACCCTCAAAAACTACTATTACCTGCCCTTACTGTAAATCTGAAAACGTCAAAAAGATTAGCAGTCTTAATAGAATAGTTTCTGTTGGAACTTTAGGGCTTGCAGGCAGTAAAATAGGTAAACAGTGGCATTGTAATAATTGCAAAAGTGACTTCTAAGGGATTTTTAATTTAAACATTATAATATACTCCTTTCGATTTTAGTGCAAAAGCACTTTGTTTATAACTATTCGTGATAATAGCTATAAGCAAAGTGCTTTTTATTATATGTTTACAATAAAAGGGGCTTGCT
>JBJESH010000307.1:0-2102 GCA_051882695.1 Oscillospiraceae bacterium
ACAGAACCGAAAAGCTCCATCTTTTCCTTAACTGTAGCCTTGATAGCCTCGAAGCCGGGTGCGAGAAGCTTTCTGGGGTCGAAGCCCTTGCCCTGCTGATCCTTGCCTGCCTCAACATAAGTTCTTGTAGCAGCAGCAAATGCCAGCTGGCACTCTGTATTAACGTTGATCTTTGCAACGCCGAGAGAAATAGCCTTCTTGATCATGTCCTCGGGGATACCTGTACCGCCGTGGAGTACGAGAGGCATATCGCCAACCTTTTCCTTAACAGCAGCAAGTGTGTCAAAGGAAAGTCCTGCCCAGTTTGCAGGGTATTTGCCGTGGATGTTGCCGATACCTGCTGCGAGCATTGTTACGCCCAGATCTGCGATCTGCTTGCACTCGTTGGGGTCAGCACATTCGCCTGCGCCGATAACGCCGTCTTCTTCACCGCCGATAGAGCCGACTTCAGCTTCAAGGGAGATGCCGAGAACGTCGCAGGTATTTACGAGAGCAGTTGTCTTAGCGATGTTTTCCTCGATGGGGTAGTGTGAACCATCGAACATGATGGAGGAGAAGCCTGCATTGATACAAGCCTTTGCACCCTCGAATGTACCGTGGTCAAGGTGAAGAGCAACGGGAACTGTGATGTTGAGTTCCTCAAGCATACCCTCAACCATGCCTACAACTGTCTTGTAGCCGCACATATACTTTCCTGCACCCTCGGAAACGCCGAGAATTACGGGAGAATTAAGCTCCTGAGCGGTAAGGAGGATAGCCTTTGTCCACTCAAGGTTATTGATGTTGAACTGACCTACAGCGTATTTGCCTTCGCGAGCCTTGTTGAGCATTTCTTTTGCGGAAACGAGTCTTGACATAATATAAACATTCCTTTCGCGGGGAATATCCCCGATAATTTCATACAAATTTATTATACAATATATAGCGCAAAATTGCAAGTATTTTTGTGAAAACTTTTATATCCCGAACCATTTGTGCAGAAAGCCGTATGTATCAAGCTGCTCGATCAGCATACCTGCCGTGCCGATGAGCAAAGCAGCAGGCATCGCCGCCAGCAGAACTGCTGTTACCAGTCTGTACAGCAGAAAATGAACGGTTGTAAAATATTCGTCTGCTTTATCAGCAAAAACGGTAATATTATCTCCGGCAGACGGTCTGAATGCCGCTGCGCTTGTAAAATCGTCATTGCACAGCAGCAGAACGTGCGCTCCTCTTTCATCTTCATAGGTCACGACCGGAATACATACTTTAGTCACGCCGCCGCTGTTGTCAATGCTTCCCTGAATGACCTCCGCCCGGACTTTTTTACCTTTAAGCATAAACAGGATCGTTTTAAGCGGCTTTGAAAAGATCCGGAAGATAAGCACAACAAGTACCACGGAAAAAATTGCAGGGAGTATCAGTTCCAGATAAAAGCCGAAATCAATCATAGATCATATCGCACTTGCGGATAGCCTTTGTGGGACAAGCGTCGGCGCAGGCTCCGCAGGCGGTGCACTTGCTGTAATCAATACGGGCAAGGTTGTTTTCAACGTGAATGGCGTCGTGTTCGCACTTTTTCTCGCATATCTTACAGCCGAGACAGCCGCTTTTGCATACGCTGCGGACGATCTTTCCGATTTCCGTAGAGGAGCAGCATACGTCGATTTTCTTGTCTATGTCACGGAGAACTATAAGCTTGTCGGGACACACTTTTGTACAGAGTCCGCAGCCGATACATTTGGATTTATCTACTCTTGCAAGGCCGTCCTTTACGATAATTGCATTTTGGGGGCAGACCTTGGCGCAGTCCCCGAAGCCGAGGCAGCCGTGGGTGCAGACCTCAGAGCCGTTGTAAAAGCGGTTTGCCGCCTTGCAGGACTGTACTCCCTGAAAAACGTATTTGCTTTCGGTAGCCTTGCAGTCGCCGTTGCAGAGAACTACCGCTACCTGGGGCATTACCGCCATTTCTTCCATTCCCATAATTTCGGCTATCTTTTTGGAGCATTCAACGCCGCCCGGTTTGCACATATTTGTAGGTACACCGTTAACTACGACCGCCGAAGCGTAGTCTGCACAGCCCGAAAATCCGCAGGAACCGCAGTTGACCTGTGGAAGAGCCT
>JBJESH010000308.1:0-8435 GCA_051882695.1 Oscillospiraceae bacterium
AATTAAACTGTAGACAAAAAATCTTCGCATAATCCATATATGCAAGATTATGCTCGATTTTTTGTACAGTTTTTAAATGGTTTTTAGTATAAAATATTTGGACTAAAAAAAGCGCGGGCAAAAGGGGTGTACCCATTTGCTCGCGCTTTAATTTAACCGCTAATTGCAGAATATAATTCGTTCCAGTTTGTATAGTTGTATTCATTGCCTTTATATGTAACGGTGAGGGCGTCGCAACCGTTAAAAGCCGAATTGCTAATAGATGAAACACTGTCGGGGATAATTAAACTTCTTAATTTTTTACAGCCATCAAATGCATGGTCATCAATGCGCGTAACGCTGTCAGGGATAGTTACGTTTGTGAGATTTTCACAATAATGGAATGTACTATAGTTAATGATCGTTATACCATCAGGTATAGTTATATCGGTAAGGCTTTTGCAACCATAAAATGCCCCTGTTTCAATGCTTGTAATACTGTCCGGTATGGTTATGCCTGTAAGACTTTCGCAATTTTCAAATGCATATTCACCAATGCTTGTAACACTTTCCGGTATGACTACATTTTTAAGGCTTTCACAATAATAGAATGTAAAGTTCTCAATGCTTGTAACGCTGCCTGAAATTGTTACGCTTTCAAGATTCCTGCAACCTTCCAATGCATTGTTTCCAATTTTAGTAACGCTGTCGGGAATAATTATGCTTTTAAGGCTTCTACAGTGGCTGAACGCATTACACTCAATGCTTGTAACACTGTCGGGTATAGTTATTTCGGCAAGTTTTTCACAAGACCAAAATGAAAATGCCCCAATGTATGTAATACTATCGGGTATAGTTACTTCGGTAAGGTTTTTGCAATTACGAAATGCATAATCACTAATAGCTGTAAAACTGTCCGGTATTTCAACATTTGTAATGTTATTATTATCTAACATAAATGCTTTAACAGGATCACCGTCAATTGTTTCCGGAAGACGGATTGCGGTAGCTTCACCATTATATTTTGTAATTATTGCACCCTCAAGCGCCGCATCATATTGGTACTCAAAATCCTCCGCCGCAGGCTCGACATACTCAATTGCAGGCTCGGCAGTTGTGGTTTCCTCCGTTGTAGTTTCGGAAGCTTCGGTTTCAACAGTCGTTTCCTCTGCTTCTTCTTTTTCGGTTTTCTCGGCAACCGTCGTCTGCTCCTGCGCCGTTTCGGGCAGATTTGCCGAAGTGTCCTCTGTCTTTGTGCCGCAGGCTGTCATTGATATTGACATTACAGCCGCAAGCGCGATCACCAATGCTTTTGTTTTTTTCATGTCTTTTACTCTCCTTCGTATAAACAAAAAGTGCGCAGCCGAAGCCACGCACCGAAAAATGCATAACTCCGATTGCTGCGACACAAGTTTTCATTATTGCCAATACGGTACATGAAAATAGAGCATGCACTTTTACCGATAGTAAAAGACATACCGAACATGACAATAATATTATTCACTTGTGTCGCAGTTTTATTATACCACATATCAAAAAAATATGCAACAAAAAAGTAAAATTAATGCGAAAATAAAGAAAAACGGCGGAACGTTTAGTGCCGTTCCGCCAAAATAAAATAAAACAAGGAGTCCCGGAGAGTTTATTGTCTGCATCAATAAACCGGGTATAATACTAATAACCAATAAAACTGTAGACAAAAATCTTCGTATGATCCATATACGCAAGATCATGCTCGATTTTTTGTATAGTTTTTAATTGGTTCTTAGTATAAAAGGGAAATCCCTTTTGAAAGCATAGTTAAATTTGCGGGAGAGTCAGTTCATAGCCCTGCTCTCTAAGATTGTCGATGACCTTTGGAAGTATTTCAGCATTGGTTGCCGAAACACTGTGAAGAAGGTAGATTCCTCCGCCGTGTGCTGCTCCTGTAACCCTGTCGAAAGCTGCCGAAGGGTCGGGCTGGTTGTTTACGTCCCAATCGGGATATGCAAAGCTCCAGAGCAAAGTCTTGTAGCCAAGCTCATTGCACACAGCCATTGACTGTTCAGAATATTCTCCGCATGGAGGTCTGAAATAGGTCATTTCATAATTGTATTTGTCCTTGACGAAGTCATGAAGCGACATTATCTCCTGCTTTGCATCCTCAACAGAAAGCTTTGGCAGTGAAGCGTGCTTCATACCGTGATTGCCGATAATGTGTCCTTCGTCGATCATACGTCTTACCAGATCTGCGTTCCGTTCTGCGTAATCGCCCGTCAGAAAGAAAACTGCTTTAACGTTCTTATCCTTCAAGGTATCCAGAATTGGGGCAGTATAGCCGTTTTCATACCCTTGGTCAAATGTCAGATGAATTTCCTTATCCTCGTCAAGCATTGCGTAGCATCCGTATTTGCAGAACTCGTTGTTGAACATTTCCGCACCTGTAGGGCGGTTGTTTTCGTCGACTTCTTTTCCTTGACCGTAACCGCGGCAGGTTCTATCGAGAGAACCAATGTCATCCGCTGCGCCTGTAACCGCGAAAGCCGCTGTAAAAAGCGCTGAAGCGGTCAGTATCGCTGTGGTAAATGTGATAAATTTTTTCAGCATAAGCAGCCTCCGTAATAATATATTCCCCATGGGAACATTATTATTATAGTTCTGCTTCGGCTTTTTATCACAAGTATATTTTAACACATTTTATTCCGGAATAAAACTACGGAATGGTTACAATTTCATCTCAATTTGGAATAAAAAACAAAAATGCGTTACGAGGATAAACTCATAACGCACATTAATCTTATTCGCCGAGATAAGACTTGACAAGCACCTGCAAAAGCTCATCACGGTCAATATGCCGTATCAAGCTTCGGGCGTTGTTGTATGTGGTTATGTATGTCGGATCCTCAGAAAGAATATAACCAACGATCTGGTTGATCGGGTTATAGCCTTTTTCACGCAGAGCGTCATAAATAATGGTAAGATTTTTTCTGAGGTCGCTTTCTCTGTCCTCGCAGACAGAAAAGGTCATAGTCTGGTCGTTATTCATTTATAACACTCCCTTCACAAGATTTCCGCTTCAGTAAATTATACTCAAGCTGATATACACATTATAACCCATATTACAAATAAATACAAGAGGTTTTCGTTATTTTTTTGCATATGGGAAAAATTTCTCTGTCATTTTTGTGCAAACAATACAAATTATATATGTATAACATACACAAAAATCATTTGTTCTTTTTGTGTCAGCCATTTATCATACCGGTTGTATTATTTGATGACGTAGTGGCAATTTTTTTCAGTTCGTCCGCAATTGTCGCAAAATCTTCAAGCATAAGCTGTTCGGGACGGGCGTTTTCCGACACTCCTGCAGCTTTGACCGCTTCTGTAACTGCATTTTTAGGTATGCCCATTGCCGATGAAAGGCTGTTGCAAAGATTTTTTCTGCGCTGTGAAAATGCTCCTCTTACTACCTTGAAATAGAATGCCTCGTCCGCAGTCTTTACGGCAGGCTCTTTCTTTATGTCGAGACGTATCACGCAGGAATCAACATTGGGTGCAGGCATAAAGCTTCCTCTTGAAACATTGAACAGAAGCTTTGGTTCGGCATAATATCTTACTGCCGCGGTAACTGCTCCGGTATCGCGTGTTCCCATTTCGGCGCAGAGACGCTTTCCTGCTTCCTTCTGCACCATGACCGTTACCGATTCGATAGGCAGACGGCTTTCAAGCAGCATCATAATTATCGGAGAAGTTATATAGTACGGCAGATTTGCACACACTGCAACCTTGAGTCCTTTGAAATGCTCGGCAATAATAGCTGCAAGGTCGGCTTTCATAACGTCCTCGTTTATTACTGTTACATTGTCATGCTCGGCAAGGGTCTCTTTTAAAATTGGTATAAGGCGTTCATCAATTTCAATGGCAACGACCTTATCGGCTCGTTTTGCAAGCTCATGTGTAAGAACGCCGACTCCCGTGCCTATCTCAAGTACGCCCCAGCCTTTTGCGGCGTTTCCCATTTCGGCGATCTTGGGGCATACCGTCGGGTTAATGAGAAAGTTCTGTCCAAGGGTTTTGCTGAATGAAAATCCATGGCGCTCGAAAATATCCTTTATTACGTTGATATTTGTTAAATTCTCCATTGGGGAAATCCTTTCATAGTCTGAATAATGCGTATACTGCCGCAATAAAAACCGGCTGGTGGATTATGTAAAACCACAGGGAATACTTTCCGCAGAAGTTCACAAACGGCAGGTGAGCCTTATAGAAAAATTGCGGGAATGCTCCGCTTTTGGCGTGGTCCGAGAATGCTGTTCCTGCAAGGAAAATGAAGCCGTAGGGTACAAGCGGGAAATAGTCCGCCGAACGGAAGCTTGATGAAGTAATGCCTATCGGGTAAAGATAGTTTATGTTATCCGGCAGGTCAAGCTGTATTTCGTTAAAAATTAAGAACAGTGTTTCGTTTTTTGAAAAGTTGAAAAAAATCACCGTCAGCAGGGTAAACACAACAAAAATCAGTATGTTAGGGAGCTTTTTCAAAACAGGCGAAATTACGCCGTAAATCAGCATAACCGAACCGAAGCAGGAAAGTACGCCGAAAACTATTATGTTGTCCGGCATAAACGCCGACGTTATTATTGTAAGCGATTCGCCCAGCAGGAGAAGCACTGCGCCGCGTTTAAACACGTTTTTGGAAAAGCCTGAGCATATGCCTGATACCCCGAAAAGGATTATCAGAAATAGCTGATGGATAAATTCCATGCCGTCCGAGAAGAAAAACGGTATGTTCATTCCGCCGATAAAGATAAGGTCGTACAGCAGATGATAGAACATTACAAAAATCATGGCAAAGCCGCGGAGCATATCCAGAAATTCTGCACGGTTGCTTCGTCCTATTTCGTTCGTTTCTGTTTCCGGAGCTGTGGGCAAATCGGATCTATTCTTTTCTTTTTCTTTGACCGCTGTCTGCATTCAGCACACCCCTTTCAGCGATTAAAAATACATAAGATTATTATACCACACAGCACGCCCGTTTGCAATCGGAAATTTGGATTTGTATGATTTGGGGAAATTGTTGTAATATTCTCGTAAATTGCCGGAAAGTACTTGAATATTGCGGCGAAATCTGCTATAAATATAATATAGGCAATTTTAGTTTGAAAGGAAAGACTTTTATGGAAAATTACACCAGAAGAGATAAGATAAATTATTACCTTGATATTGCAGAGACAGTTCTTGAAAGAGGCACTTGCATACGCAGGAATTTCGGGGCAATTATCGTAAACAACGACCAGATCATTTCTACGGGCTATGTGGGCGCACCCCGAGGACGCGCAAACTGTGTGGATCTTGGTTACTGCACCCGTGAAAAGCTGAATGTTCCGAAGGGTCAGCGCTATGAGCTTTGCAGAAGCGTTCATGCTGAGGCTAACGCTATTATAGCTGCTTCCCGTGCGGATATGCTGGGTGCTACTCTGTATCTTGCCTGTCACGACGCAAAGACGGGAGAGCTTTACGGCGAGGTCGAGCCTTGCTCAATGTGCAAGCGCATGATAATCAATGCAGGAATTTCTACGGTAATTATTCGCAACACGAAGGATACATACACAACGATAAATGTTGAAAGCTGGATAGACCATGACGAATCTATCGAGGGTACAGAGGGATATTGATATACGTTCCCGAGGTTGTTGATGCGAGGAATTACAGTTCCTTAATGAAAAAGGAGAAAAATAAAATGCGTATCATGTCAGTGGATTTCGGCGACAGCAGAACGGGAATTGCCGTTTGCGACAAAAGTGAAATGCTTGCTTCGCCGCTGACGGTTATTACCGAGTACAACTTTGAACGCTGCGCTGAAAAGGTCGCAGAGCTTGCTAAAAAAGAAAAAGCCGAACTTCTTGTGGTCGGCTATCCTAAAAATATGAATGGCACAACAGGCGAGCGTGCCGAAAAATGCGCAGAGTTTGCCCGTCTTGCAGGAGAACTTTCCGGCATACCTACTGAGCTTTGGGATGAGCGCAGAACAACGGTCACAGCGCATAATTATCTGAATGAGACAAACGTCCGCGGAAAAAAGCGCAAAGCTGTTGTGGACGCTGTTGCGGCAACTATTATTCTTGAGACTTATCTTGCTTATCGCAAGAACAGCGGTTTGGCTTAAAGAACAGCTCTTTGAATCCGATAATCAAAATAAACACTGCAAATATTTTTTTTAAAGCAGGCGAACCTATATATCCGGCTGCTGCTGCTCCAAGCATTGCAAATATTACTCCCGTTATCAGCGACGGGAGTATTTTTTTCCACTCGATAAGACCGTTTTTGCTGTGTATTATCACCGAAAGCAAAGCTATCGGCAGAAAATAAATAAGGTTTATTCCCTGTGCTGCAAGCTGGTCAAAGCCGCTGAAAACAGTCAGGTAAATTATCAGTACCATACCTCCGCCTACTCCGAGTGACGCCAGCACTCCGGTCAGAAATGCTGCGGCAAAAGACCATATCATAACAGCAGCATTCTCCCTCCCGAAATTATCAGTAATATTCCGAATACCTTTTTCAGCAGGGTATTCGGTATTTTTTTCATAAGGAGGCTGCCTGCAAGCGCTCCTGCCAGTCCGAACGGTATCAGCGGAAGAGCCTCGCTCCACTGAAAGCTGTTCCCGTAAGCATAGAAAAATGCCGACACAGCAGACAACGGCAGCGTCAGCGCCAGTGATGTGGCGTGAGAATTTTTAACCGGAACACCGCCCTTTTGCAGCATCGGAACGGCTACAATCCCTCCGCCGGAGCCGAAAAGTCCGTTGCAGATGCCGGTGACTGCTCCCAGAAGATAAAAATAAAGCTTCTCTTTTTTCATAAATACACGGTTTTCCCGACAGAAAACACGTTCCTTTCAATTTCTTTATATTGTAAGAATCGGAAAAAGATAATTAAGTTTAACTATTTAATCAGCCTTTTCTCGGATATAGTATCTGCTTTTGCTTATCTAATATTTGCTTTATTCAAAAAATATTGGATTTTATACAAAAAAACTTTACTTAATCGTCCGAAAGGTGTATAATGTATTTATAATATTATTACCTTGAAAGGGCGTGGCGGCTTGAAAATAGATTTTAACAGGAAGTATAATACCATATCCTTTTACTGCATCGCAACGTTTGCCGTATGCCTGCTGCTTGTTCTGCTGTGTATGCGTTTTTCTTCAATAAGCGGCTTTATAAAAGAAATTTTCAGGGTCCTTGCTCCGGTAACATGGGGTATTGTTATTGCTTATATCTGCAACCCGATAATGAAATTTTTTGAGAATCTAATGAAAAAGCTTTTTGACAGAAAAAAGCCGCATCCTAAGCTTGACCGCTGTATCAGCATTTTTATAAGTATGCTGCTGCTTATTGCAATTATTGCGTCTTTGCTGGCGATAATTATTATTCAGGTTCGTGACAGCTTGATGGAAATACTTTATAATATTCCTGCATATATCACACAGCTTGAAACGCTTGTTACAAAATGGCTTGGCGATTATCCGGAAATTGTGGATATGTTTGAATCCCAGCTTGAAACTATTCAGCCGAAGCTTATTGATTTTGCAAATAATCTTATACCTAAGCTGGGCGATATTTCGCTGAAGCTTAAAGATGGTGCGATAGATTTTGTTGTTGCTCTCAAGGATTTTATTATCGGATTTATCGTTGCGATATATCTGCTTTACAGCAAGGAGATCTTTGCGGCACAGGCACGAAAGCTTATTTATGCGTTTTTTCCAAAAAAAGTCGGAAAAAGCATATTGAAAATATCCTCAAAAGCAAATTCCACACTGTCGGGATTTATATCGGGAAAGCTTCTCGATTCGCTTATTATCGGTATTTTGTGCTTCATTGCAATGTCTTTCATGAAAATGAACTTTGTTGCGCTCATAAGTGTAATTATCGGCGTGACTAATGTTATTCCGTTTTTCGGACCGTTTTTCGGTGCGATACCAAGCGCTATACTGCTTCTTATGGCGGCGCCGAAGCAGGTCATACCGTTCATCATTTTCATAATTATTCTTCAGCAGTTTGACGGAAATATCCTCGGTCCTAAAATTCTTGGCGACTCCACGGGACTTACTCCGTTCTGGGTCATGTTTGCGATTTTTGTGGGAGGCGGCTTGTTCGGATTTGCCGGAATGCTGCTGGGAGTTCCTGTGTTTGCGGTTATTTATGCTTTGGTCAGCGATTTTACTGCGTATCTTCTCAAGCGCAAAAAGCTTTCTCACCGCACGAACGATTACCGCAATATTGACATAAACGATCCGCCTGCCGCGGTTGCAGCAGCTGCGGAAACAAAATCAGAAAACCCTGATATACAAAGTAAAGATGCCTGACTTTAAGGTAATATTAAAGCTGTTCCGAATCGGTATGAACTGATACGGAACAGCTTTTTATACTATTTCTTAATCAACCTATAGACAAAGTCTATAGGTTGATCCCACCGCT
>JBJESH010000309.1:0-8422 GCA_051882695.1 Oscillospiraceae bacterium
TGCAATATCACAAATGGCAGAATGCCCCACGGTTCAAATAAAATTTACACCGACAGCTTTCCCAACGTAAACCATGATGAAAGCGGACGGTTTATTGCCGAAATTTCAGACGGGACGCTTATCGGCTACAAATACTTTGATTTTGACGGCACAAATAAGCTTACTCTGACCGTAAGAGGAGACGGCTGCGGCGAATTTGAAATAACGGACGAAACGGAAAAAATTCTCGGCAAAGCCGATGTTTCTCCATCAGCTTCATGGACTAAGATCTCCGGCAATATAGATGTTCCGGATGGAGTACATTCATTATTCCTGACTTACAAGGGCAGCGGCATGGTTTCACTTATAGAACTGGAATTTAACGATTGACAGAAAAACAAAAAGCACGGCGTTCAAATCTGACGCCGTGCTGATTTTTTATTCGTTGAAGTCCATACCTATCTGTACAGCCTTGAGATTGTTTGCCGCAAGAGAAGCTTTCTTTGCGGGAACAACCTTTTCGATCGCTTTTTTGAATGTCTCGGCGGAAACAATTCCTGTTTCCTTGAAAAGCTTGCCGAGAAGAATAATATTTGCGCCTCCGGGGAGACCATTGTCGGCTGCAAGCTGAGTTGCCGGAACATAGAATGTTTTAACATCCGTACGCTCCACCTTGATGTCAACCATTGTGCTGTCAACAATTATTACACCGTCCGGCTTAACGCTGTTAACAAACTTCTCAAGTGACGGAGTATTCATTGCAATAAGAATTGACGGTTCAAGCACCAGCGGAGAACCGATCGGGTCATCGGAAATACATACCGAGCAGTTGCAGGTACCGCCGCGCATTTCGGGACCGTATGAAGGAAGCCACGAAACTTCCTTTTCGTCCATAAGACCCGAATAAGCAAGTATCTTTCCTGCAAAAAGAATACCCTGACCGCCGAAGCCTGCAAGAAGAATATCATGAGTCATAATTTATATTATGTTCCCGATAGGGAACATCTCCTCCTTTTCGATATTTTTGCGGTTTTGCGTGAGCAAAATTTGCAGCTTTGCTGCAAAAGCACAAAATTCGGAACTGAAAATCTATGATCTTCAGTTTTCCTCATTTTCGGGGAACGCATTAGCGTCCTTGAATACGCCAAGAGGATAATAAGGGATCATTTCGTCCTCAAGTCTCTTGAGAGCGTCAACAGGAGACATACCCCAGTTTGTAGGACAGGTTGAAAGCACTTCTACGATAGAAAAGCCCTTTTTGTCACGCTGATTTTCAAATGCCTTGCGGATAGCCTTTTTAGCTTCTCTGATGTGAGGAACAGAGTTTACAGCAACTCTCTGTGCAAGAGCCGTACCTGTAAGCGTAGCAAGCATTTCGCAGACTCTTACCGGATATCCCATAAGCTTGGGGTCGCGTCCGTAAGGAGTTGTCTGTGTTACCTGACCGGGAAGAGTAGTCGGAGCCATCTGTCCGCCTGTCATGCCGTATGTGGTGTTGTTTACGAAGATAACAACGATATTTTCGCCTCTTGTAGCAGCGTGAACAGTCTCGGCAGTACCGATAGCTGCAAGGTCGCCGTCGCCCTGATAAGTAAATACATACTTGTCGGGATTTGTTCTCTTAACGCCTGTTGCAACTGCGGGAGCACGTCCGTGAGCAGCCTCTATCATATCACAGGTAAAGTAGTCATAAGCCATAACTGAGCAGCCTACGGGACATACGCCGATAGTGTCGCCCTCAATACCCATTTCATCTATAACCTCGCATACAAGACGGTGAATGATACCGTGTGTACAGCCGGGGCAGTAATGCAGAGGAACATCCGCAAATGACTTTGGTCTTTCAAATACAACTGCCATTACTGATTACCTCCTTTTGCATACTTTTTGATTTGCTCAAGAATTTCGGAAGGCTTGGGGATAACGCCGCCTGTTCTTCCGAAGAACTCAACGGGCTTTGAGCAGTTGATGGCAAGCTTAACATCGTCAACCATCTGACCCATTGACATTTCAACACAGATAAGAGTATGAGCGTTCTTTGAACCCTCGTTGATCTGTTTAACAGGGAACGGCCAGAGTGTGATCGGTCTGATAAGTCCTGTCTTGATACCCTGCTCTCTTGCCATATTTACAGCTGACTTTGCAACACGGGCAGTCGCGCCGTAAGCGGTAACAACAACCTCTGCGTCCTCTGTCATGTAAAGCTCAGCTTCAGCATGCTTTTCCTTGATCTCGGCATAACGCTCAAATCTGTCCTTTACGGACTTTTCAAGAACGTCGGGCTGGAGATAAAGGGAATTGATGATGTTATGTTCTCTCTTGTTTCCGTGACCGTTTGCAGCCCATGGCTTTTCAATAGGCTTTGCGGAAATTTCGGGGAATGTAACAGGCTCCATCATCTGACCGAGAAGACCGTCAGCAAGTATCATTGCAGGCATACGGTATTCATCAGCAAGGTCGAAAGCCTTTGTAACTGTATCAACCATTTCCTGAACGGAGTTAGGCGCAAATACAAGAAGCTGGAAGTCGCCGTGACCGAGAGCCTTTGTAGCCTGCCAGTAGTCCGCCTGAGAAGGCTGAATGCCGCCCAGACCGGGACCGCCTCTCTGAACGTTAATGATAACGCAGGGCAGGTCTGAACCTGCTATGTAGGAAATTCCCTCTGATTTAAGAGAAATTCCGGGAGAGGATGATGATGTCATTGCGCGCACACCTGTAGATGCTGCGCCAAGAACCATATTGATAGCTGCGATTTCGGACTCAGCCTGAAGAAATACGCCGCCTGCCTGCTTGAAGCGCTTTGCAAGATATGCGGAAATTTCAGTCTGAGGTGTGATCGGGTAACCGAAAAAGCACTTGCAGCCTGCACGGATAGCAGCCTCGGCAAGAGCCTCGTTGCCCTTCATAAGATTACGTTCCAAAATAGTCACTCCTTACTTAATTTACCTGTTTTACTTTTCAACAATAATAGCACAGTCGGGGCACATTGTTGCGCACATTGCACAGCCTATGCACTGGGAATCGTCTATGCAGACAGCGGTGAAATAACCCTTGCGGTTACGCTTTTCCTTCTGAAGCTCAACGATTTTCTTCGGACAGGCAGTCGTACAAAGAGCGCAGCCCTTACACTTTTCAAAATTGACCGTGATTTTCGCCATATATAAATCTCCTTTCGGTATAAATGTACTTATTATATACAATTTGCAATAATATTAATCTGTCATTTCCCATATTTTTTTAACATATATCTCCACTGGGAACGGATTGGGCACATCTGCTTCGATTTTTAACGGTACGCAGGTGTACGCCAAAGGAAGTCCGGCCTTTCCGGAAATTTGCTCTGCAAAGCTGACAGACTCCTCCAAGACCTCTTTTGTGGTTTCATACAGCAGATTAGTGTTGTTTACAACAGCAGTATGCTTCATATTTGCCGCTGCCTCTATCTCATACATCAGCTCAAGTGCCTCATCGGCGGTACGGGTAAGAAATCTGCGGCAGTTCACAACATAAAACATATCAATTTTATCGGAAAATTTTGAAAACGCCTCTGCATAACGTCCGAGAGCAAGCGCCCCCGAATCATCGCCTCCAACGTCCACCACAAGGTATCCGCTGTCGGTGGCAATGCGTTCCAGATCAAAGGAAATTGCAGGAATATCCAGATTTGAGTTTGCATACATAGGTGCAACAAGTTCAATATTTTTCTCGGAAAAAAGCTCTCCGAAATCTGCGGAACGGAAATACGGGTTAACGATGTCAAGGTCAACAACCGTGACTTTTTCGCCGCTTTCCGCAAGCTTTACGGCAAGATTTGCAGAAAAGTTAGTCTTTCCGCTGCCGTAATGCCCTGTAACAATGTTTATTTTTTTCATATTTATTTTACTTTCGGTATAATTTATAATAAAATTTACTCAACGGAAATGATATAGTAATATACAGGCTGTCCTCCGTTGATGAGCATTACCTCGGCATTGCCGAACTTATTTCTGACCTGCTCGCAAAGCTCGTTTGCCTTTTCATCGGAAACGTCTGCGCCGTAAATAAGCGTAATAAAGGAAGTCCCTCCGTCAGCAAGGCGCTTCGTAAGCTTGTAAGCAGCCTTTGAAACATCCTTTTCGGTAAATAAAAGCTTTCCGTTATCAAGAGCAAGTATCTCGCCCTGCTTTATGCTGTGTCCCTCGAAATCGCTGTCACGGGCAGCAAAGGTGACAAGACCCGTTGAAACGTTGTCCAGACTCTTTGTCATATTAAGGCGGTTTGTGTCAAAATCAGCGTCGGGGTCGAAGTTCATCATAGCAGTTATTCCCTGAGGGATAGTACGGGACTGAAGTACACATACCCGTCTGTCAGCAAGCTTAACAGCCTGCTCGGCAGCCATGATGATATTTTTATTATTGGGCAGAACGAAAACCGTCTCGGCAGGAACAGCCATAATAGCCTGCAAAATATCATCTGTAGACGGATTCATGGTCTGACCGCCGCGGACAATGCAGTCTGCGCCAAGATTGCGGAACATCTCCTCAATTCCCGCACCGCTTGCAACGGCAACAAAGCCGAACTGCTTTTCGGGTTCTGCCGGAGTAAATTTCTGCTTCTTTGCGGCAGCTGCCTCTTTAGCTTTATTTTCATGCTGATATCGCATATTGTCGATTTTAAGATTAATAAGCGAACCGAAAAGCAGACCCTCTTCAATGGCCTGTCCGGGATGCTCCGTGTGGACATGAACCTTGATAATGTCATCGTCCTCAACAGCAACAACACAATCGCCTATTGTTTCAAGGAACGCCCTGAGCCGTGCCGCATCGTTGCAGTCGGGAACTTTGCGGACGATAAACTCAGTACAATAGGTGTGAGTGATCTCCTCGTCAAAATCGCCTACAGCTGTACTCATGTCAACTGCGGCGGATTCAGCTTTCGGAGTTTCAGCAGGCTTTACCGGCTCGCCGCCCTTGAATACGTCCAGCATAGCAGTCCAAATAACAAGCAATCCCATTCCGCCCGCATCAACAACACCTGCTTTTTTAAGTACGGGCAGCAGGTTCGGAGTATCATCAAGCGCAGTCTTAGCCTCAATGCAAACATCGCTCCAGAGCGCGACTACATCGTTTGTAGACTTAGCAGAGACCTTTGCCTTTTCCGAGGCAAGTCTCGCAACGGTAAGAATAGTACCCTCGGTAGGAGACATTACCGCCTTGTAGGCACCCTCAACACCAAGCTCAAGAGCATGGCAGAAATCTTCGCAATCGGCGGTGATTTTTCCCTGAAATCCCCGTGCAAAGCCTCTGAACAGCAGGGAAAGAATAACTCCTGAGTTTCCCCTTGCACCTCTGAGAAGTGCAGCTGCCGCAGTTTCCGCAACCTGTGAAACGGAAGAATTATCATCCATGAACTGAAGCTCGCGCAAAGCATTGCCCATAGTCATAGACATATTTGTACCCGTATCTCCGTCAGGAACAGGATAAACGTTAAGCTGATCGACTTCCCGTTTTTTATTTGCAATAGTAACTGCGCCCGAAATAAATGCGTCTCTTAAAATTTTTCCTGTTATCACTTTACCAACCTCGCTAACTCAAGCTTTCATTCCGTCAACATAAACCGTGATTCTGCCGACCTCGAAACCTGTTTTTTCCTCAATTGTATAACGGATCTTATGAACGAGACTGTCCACGACCGCAGAAATATTAACGCCGAAAACGACCGTAATGTGAAGCCCTATAAAAAGCTTTCCGTCACGAACGCTGAGCTTCACGCATTTTTTCTTACCGATATCGGCTTTTTTGAAAATAGACGCAAGTCCGCGCTTGTTTTCTGCGGTATTGAGTCCGGCAACGCCAAAGCAGGTTGAAGTAGTATAGCCTATCAGCGACAAAAGATACTCCTTTGAAATATCAATTGTACCAAGATGGTTTTCAACAGACAGCATATCGTTCAGCTCCTTGAATTAATTTTATACTATTTCCGTCAAAACCACAGGTTTTGACTTGCCGTCTTTTAGGCGGCTCTCCTTATAGACGTTGTCTATAAGGAGATTAGGAATTAGTATTATAAAATAATTATGCAATGATTTAAAAGCCGTTAAATCAATACATATACAATTTAGTATATCATATTTTTTCCCTTATTTCAATACAAAACTGAAAAAAACCTGTAAAAGTCAAAGAAAACAAGAAAAAAGAGCTTCACAGACTTTTCCGTGCAGCTCTTTAATATGCAAATAAATATTCTTTACGGCAGTTTTATTAAACTTACGCCGGATTAACGATCTGACGCCAGTCAAGGTCGCCTCTTTCAAGCGCATGGATAAGCGCTTCGGCAGTAGCGATATTCGTAGCAACAGGTATGTTGTGAACATCGCAAAGCCTAAGCAGATTCATTTCATTCGGCTCATGAGGCTTCGGAGAAAGGGGGTCTCTGAAAAAGAGGAGCAAATCGATTTCGTTGCAGGATATACGCGCACTTATCTGCTGGTCGCCGCCCTGAGAACCGCTGAGATAACGCTGTATATTCAGACCGGTAGCCTGTGCGACCATCTTTCCGGTCGTGCCGGTAGCACAAAGATTGTGCCTTGAAAGAATACCGCAGTAAGCTATACAGAACTGCACCAGAAGCTCTTTTTTAGAATCATGCGCAATTAAAGCTATATTCATTATTTTTCATTCCTCTCGTAAAAATTATGCTGCTGTCTCTCGGCACAGTTCCGAAAGCGGAATTACTGAAGGAGAACCTTAAAGCTGAGAGGAATATCCTCACCCTTGATTCTCTTTGAAATAGCGTCAAATGCCTTAAACGCCATTGAGTTGGAGGGAAGAGGAATGCCCTTGCCCGTAGAGATAACAACATCGTTGTCGCTCGGAATTACACCGATAAGCTGAACGCCGACAGTATCAATGATAGCGTCCAGGTCGGGGATGATATCCGCCTTGAAGATGTCCGGATCAACCTTGTTTATGATAAGGCGCTGCTTCTTGTTGCCTCTCTTATAAAACTCGTCTGACATAAGTCTTGCGTCACGAACGCATATAGGATCCGGCGTTGTATTGATAAGGATAAGGTCAGACTGCTCAACAACGTCAAAAACGCTTTCATTAGTACCTGCGGAGGTATCAACGATTATGTATTCATAATATTTGCGCATTTCATTGCAGATATTTGAAATAGTCTCCGCGTCTACCTTTGCAAACGGATCCTCAGGAGCGCAGACAATGCTCAGGTTGCTTGCCAGCTTGACCTGAGTGGTAGCTTTATAAATATCGCATTCGCCCTTGAGTACGGAGCCAAGGTCGTATTTAATATCATCCTTAACACCGAGCATGATATCAAGACATCTGAGACCGAAATCCAGTTCGATGATAAGAGTTCTGTGACCCTGTTTTGCCAAAGCAAAGCCAAGTTCAGAGCATATAGTAGATTTGCCTGTGCCTCCCTTACCGGAGGTGATCGCAATAATTTTTGACATAAGAAACTCCTTTCGAGGGATAATGCCGAACGCATAAAAATATGCGCCGAATAAGATTATCAGCTACTTTATATTGTACCACAAAATGAAGATTTGTCAAAGCGTTTTTGAATAATCTGCACAATTTCGTAGGGTTGTTGCTAAATGATTTGTTATTTTTGTATATTTTGTACAATGCCATAATGGAATATTATTCCACAGTCACAATTGTCTCCGAAGAAGCTGCCGTTCCGGAAAGTATCTCCTCGGGAGACGGCGAAGCAGCATTGCCCGAAGGCTTGACAGGAGTATAATTTTCATCGTAATATGCGTCAATTATCTGCCTTATCATAAATTTTGAGTATTCGCCATGCTCGACAAATCCCGAAAACGCTATCTCGGGGTCATCGGCAGGATAAAAGCCGATAAAAGCCGAACCCGTATCCTCCGCCGTAGTCATCTGAGGAGTACCCGTTTTGATAGCCGCCTCCTCGGGCAAGTCGGTAAGCAGATACGGCGTATAGTAATCCTTGACCGCAGGGTAGCTGTACGGCAGAAAAGCTGCCGCCTGCTTCATTCCCTGAATAACAAGTTCAAAGGTCTCGCCGGATTTATCCGATATCGTATGCACCACAGACGGCTCTGTCTTTGAAACCAGCGACTCCATATTATATGTGTGGATACTGTCAACCATGTACGGCTGATAGCGTACTCCCCTGTTTGCTATCGTGCTTGCCTGAACCGCCATCTGAAGCGGTGTAACAGCTGTTTCGGACTGTCCTATAGCAACCTGTACGATCAAGCCTGCCTGCCATTCCGTACCAAGAGTGTCAGGCGTTGCGATTTTTCCTTTGTAGCCGCCTGTTTCAAGGAAGGTTTCCTCCCCTAGACCGTACTGCGAAGCATAGTCTGCGATCAGATTCGGGCCCATTATTCTGCCCACCTCGTAAAAGAAGATATTGCAGGATTTTTCTATTGCCGTAATAACGTTTATTCTTCCGTGCCAAC
>JBJESH010000310.1:0-8285 GCA_051882695.1 Oscillospiraceae bacterium
GTCGCAAATTCGCCAGTCAGCATATATCTGTTATAGTCCTTAGGGAGAAGAATGTGGCGGCACTTAGCGTAATTCTCAGGCTCGTTATTCTTCACCCAGAGAATTTTAGCGGCAGTCCAGCCGGTCAGCGCAGGGTTTGCGGTTATCTCAATAAGCTTTTCCCTGCCGAGCTTTTCGTTCATCTCGTCAACTTCCTTGGCAGTACGCTGGTCGCACCAGATGATTGACTTGCGAATGACCTCACCGTTTTCGTCCAGCATAACAAGACCGTGCATCTGTCCCGAAAGACCAACGCCCACAATGTCGGTATTTTTCACGCCGCTTTTTGTGATAACTGTTTTAATTGTAGAAACAGCCGCATTGTACCAGTCTGTCGGCTCCTGCTCGGCATAGCCGTTCTGCGGCTGATACATGGGGTACTCAACGGTCGCAGAGGCGATGACCTTTCCCGTTTCATCGAAAAGTACGGTTTTTGTGCCGCTTGTGCCAACGTCAATACCAATTACATAACGCATAAAAATCGCTCCTTTTTGTTAATTCGTAATTCGGAATGCGTAATGCGGAATTTTTTTGTTACGCAATGCAAATCACTATATAAATGTATGGGCGGCAAATTGCCGCCCTTTGAAATTAAAGATTAAACATAATGTTGTTGAGAATGGACTCCAGCATTTCCTGTCTGCCGCTTGTGAGTGAGGAAACTACCTCGCCCTTTTCAAGAGCATACTTTTCAAGGTCTGCAAGAGTAGCCTTGCCGCTGATGATGTCAGCACCGATACCGGTATTCCATGAAGCATAACGGTCAGCAACAAACTTGTCGATCCTGCCGTCGGTGATCATCTTGTCTGCGATCTTAAGACCAAGTGCAAATGTATCCATACCTGCAATGTAGCTGTGGAAGATGTCCTCAGGTGTATAGGAGCCGCGGCGAGCCTTGGAGTCGAAGTTCAAACCGCCGTTTGTAAAGCCGCCTGCCTTGAGCACCTCATACATACAAAGTGCAGCGTCATAAACGTTTGTGGGGAACTGGTCTGTATCCCATCCGAGGAGCATATCGCCCTGGTTAGCGTCGATAGAACCGAACACGCCGTTGTCTCTTGCAACGCGAAGCTCATGCTGGAATGTGTGCTGTGCAAGTGTAGCGTGGTTAGCTTCGATGTTCATCTTGAAGTCCTTTTCAAGACCGTACTTGCGGAGGAAGCCAAGAACTGTTGCTGTGTCGAAGTCGTACTGGTGCTTTGTAGGCTCCTTGGGCTTAGGTTCGATATAGAAGTCGCCCTTGTAGCCGATGGAACGTGCATACTCAACGGTCATCTTCATAAGACGAGCCATATTGTCAAGTTCAAGACCCATATTTGTGTTCAGGAGAGTTTCATAGCCCTCACGTCCGCCCCAGAAAACGTAACCGTTACCGCCGAGCTTAACGGTAGCTTCAACGGCCTTCTTTATCTGTGCGGCAGCATATGCGAAAACGTCTGCGGAAGGAGAAGTGCCTGCGCCGTGCATATAACGAGGGTGGTCGAAGCACTTAGCAGTACCCCAGAGAAGCTTCTTTGTGGGGTCAGCCTTCATTTTTTCAGCTATGTAATCTGTAACCTTGTCAAGCTGTGCATTTGTTTCAGCAAGCGAGCCGTACTCGGGAGAAAGGTCACGGTCATGGAAACAGAAATACTCGATTGAAAGCTTATCCATAATTTCAAAAGCAGCGTCAACCTTTGCAATAGCACGCTTTTCGGAATCAGACTCGCCCCATTTCTTGTCGGTTGTGCCGCAGCCGAACATATCAGTTCCGTCGCCGCCCATAGTGTGCCACCATGAAAGCGCAAATTTAAGCTGCTCCTTCATAGTCTTGCCTGCAACTACCTCATCGGGGTTGTAGTACTTGAATGCAAGAGGGTTAGTGCTGTTCTTGCCCTCGTAAGGGATCTTGCCGATACCTTTGAAAAATTCGCTCATCTGAGTTTCCTCCTTAAATATGTATCCTTTAATAATTGATTAACCAAATGCGGCGTACCGCTTTACTATATATTTTACATTGTAAACGATTTACTGTCAAGGGGTTTTTGTAAAAATTAAATAAGAATGTTTTAATTTTTAGCAAAAAAGCAGTCAAAGCAATGAAAAAGCTGCTCCTGACACAAAGTATCAGAAGCAGCATATTATCTAAAAAAATAATTATTCAGCGTCCTCAGCAGCACCGTTTTCTTCGAGAAGAGCACGGATAGAAATGCTGATTCTCTTCTTATCAGCGTCGATCTCAGTGATCTTAGCTTCAACCTCGTCACCGATGGAAAGAACATCCTTAACGTTTGTTACTCTCTTGTCAGCGATCTGAGAAATGTGGATAAGTCCGTCGATTCCGGGAACGATCTGTGCAAAAGCGCCGAAAGGTGTGATGGAAACGACCTTAGCCTTTACAACATCGCCAACGTTGTAGTCGTTAGCAAACTTTACCCAAGGATTATCCTCGGTCTTCTTATAGCCGAGAGAAATTCTGTTAGCGTCCTTGTCGAGTTCCTTAACGAAAACCTCGATAACATCGCCTACGTTAACTACCTCTGAAGGGTGCTTGATCCTGTTCCAGCTAAGCTCGGAAATGTGAACCATACCGTCGATACCGCCAAGGTCAACAAATGCGCCGTAGCTTGTAAGGGACTTAACCTCGCCCTTGAATACGTCGCCAACCTGAACGGACTCCCAGAACTTAGCCTTAGCAGCGTCTCTTTCAGCGTTGAGAACAGCCTTGATAGAACCTACAGCCTTGCCTCTCTGCTCGTTTACTTCGATGATCTTGAACTTAACGGTTGTCTTAACAAGCTCTTCAAGCTTGTCATCTCTGCGTGCAGTTGCCTGTGAAGCAGGGATAAATACTCTTGTGCCCTCATAAAGAACGATAACGCCGCCCTTTACAACGCCTGTAACAGTACCCTCGAGAACAGCGTCCTCTTCCTTAGCCTTGACGATCTTGTCAAATCCGACCATAGCGTCAACCTTTTTCTTGGAAAGAGTAACAATACCTTCAGCGTCGTTTACCTTGATAACAATAAGGTCAACCTCATCGCCGGGCTTAACAACATCTGCAGGCTTGAGAGAAGGATCGTTTGTAAGCTCCTCAAGTGAAACATAACCGGTATGCTTTGTTCCGACATCAACAATAGCTTCTGCGTCATTAACAGCAGTTATGTATCCTTTCACCCTCTGACCGGTATATATTTTTTTGAAGGACGCGTCAAGCGCCTCCTCAAAGTTAAAGTCCTCTTCCATGTTCTGCAATTTTTCACTCATCTGGTTTGTAACCTCCTTGATTATATGTACCGGAGCCGAAGCACCGGCAGTAACACCGATAATAAATTTTTCACCGGCGTTATTTTTCAGCAGATTTTCAATATATTGAAAATCAAGCCCGTCCGCATTTTCAATATGAATGCAGGCGTTACAGTGTTTGCCGCAAATTTCCGCAAGCTTGACTGTATTGGAACTGTGCTTTCCGCCGATAACAACCATAAGATCGGCAGACTTCGCCAGACGTACAGCGCTCTGCTGCCTGTCGGCGGTAGCACTGCAAACGGTATTGATGACCTCTGCGTCGGGGTAGGCTGACGCTGCGATTTTGGCACACTTATCCCATATAGATATATTATACGTTGTTTGCGCAACAATTGCAACCTTTTTTTTAATATTTTTATATTTTTTTTTAAGTAAATCGGATAATTCGGCTTCATCGCGGCAAATAATTGCCATATTATTACAATGAGCAGCTATTCCGCGGACTTCGGGGTGATCCTTGTCGCCCATAATTATCACATCGTACCCTGCTGCCGATTTTTCGTCTGCAATTTTCTGGATACGCTTTACATAAGGGCAGGTCCCGTCCCGAAAGTCGATTTGTTTTTCCTCCAAAAGGCGAAAAATATCCTTTCCAACGCCATGGGAACGTATCACGACAGTTTCATCCGTAAGAGCAGCCAGTTCCTCGGGAGTTTCGGCAATTTTCACGCCCTTTGAAGCCAGTTCGCCGGTAACGTCCCTATTGTGGATAATTTCTCCATAAGTAACAACTTTTTTGCCCTCATTTAATATATTATACACGATTTTCAGCGCTCTGTCAACACCAAAACAAAATCCTGCATTTTCGGCAACAATAATTTCAGTTTTCATCGGCAGGGATTTCCTTTTCTTCGGCATTACCCTCAACAAGCTCGGTAATTGCCCCCATAATACGCTGCTTAACGGCTTTCAGCGCCTTTGGCGAAGCGTCCTCAACGGCAATTTCATTTGCGGGAATGACCTTTCCGAAGCGGAGCGTCAGCTTTGAACGGAAGTGAAGCTTTTCACCCTCGAAAATTATTCCGCAGGGAAGAACGTCAGCGCCCGATTTTGCAGCAATAAGCGCAACGCCTGTTTTACCCTTGCCTACCTTTCCGTCCTTGGAACGGGTTCCCTCCGGGAATATTACAAGATGTCTTCCCGAATTAAGTATGCTTACCGCATCGTCAATGACCTGCATATCGCCGGAACCTCGCTTAACGGGAAATGCTCCAAGCTTTGTAATAAACCAGCCGAAAAGCTTGTTTTTGAACAGTTCCTCCTTTGCCATGTAAGTGACCTTGCGCTTCATCGGCATTGTGAGAATTACCGGGTCGGCGTAGCTTCTGTGATTTGAAGCCATTACAAGAGGTCTGTCCTGAGGAATATTTTCCGTTCCCTCAATGTGAAAGTTATAGAAAAGCTTATATATACCCCAAACGGTGTAACGTACAAAAGCGTTCATGTCAAAACTCCTTATCCTGCGGCTCTGCGCCTGTTTTTTCCTTGATGATACCGATAAGCATTTCAACCGCACCCTTCAGATCCACATCGGTAGTATCGCAGAGGACAGCGTCATCCGCCTGTTTAAGCGGCGCTATTTCACGGTGCATATCATTATAATCACGCTCATTCACATCTGCAAGCACGGAAGCAAAGGTCACGCAGTCGCCCTTTTCAAGAAGCTCCGCATGACGGCGGCGAGCTCTTTCCTCGGGAGAAGCGGTAAGATAAATTTTAACATCGGCGTCGGGCAGCACTACCGTACCGATATCTCTGCCGTCCATGACAACACTGTTTTCACGGGCGATTTTCCGCTGAAGCTCAAACAGAAAGCTGCGAACAGCAGGAATTGCCGAAACCGCAGAAGCTCCCATAGAGACCTCGGGCGTGCGTATCTTGTCGGAAACGTCCTCGCCGTTTACAAAAACGTGCTGAACGCCGTCAATGTATTTCAGCTCGGGAGTGATCTCATCAAGCATTTCCGTAACGCTGTCAGCATTTTTAGTATCGCCGCCGTGCGATATCACATAGTAAGCGATAGAACGGTAAAGCGCTCCCGTGTCAACATATATAAAACCGAACGCCTTAGCCGCCGCCTTGGCGATAGTGCTTTTGCCTGCACCTGCAGGACCGTCTATTGCAACATTTATCGGCATAGAATTACCGCCTTTCATTATAACTTTTGTAACAATACTGTAATATCCTTTTTATTGCTGCATATATTTTTACATTAAAAACAGTCAACATAACTTGTATAAATAGTAAGTTTATCGGATTTTTCAGGGGACGCTCTCTATCGCAGAGCGTCCCCTCTTCCTCGGCATTGCCGAGGAATTCACCCCTTGCAGAGCTCTTTTAAGGCAGAGTTTTTCGCCGTCTGCGGACGGCGATTCAAGGGCTCCTCGCCCTTAAAAATCCTCGCCAGCGCGGCTGCGCTGGATCAGCTGTATCGCTTCGCAGACTTTTTACATATTACTTCCTGCGGCAACACCTGTAGAAAACGCAATTTGCAGATTAAATCCGCCTGTGTAGCCGTCAACGTCGATAACTTCGCCTGCAAAGAACAATCCCTGTACAAGCTTAGATTCCATCGTTTTAGGGGAAATCTCGCCAACCTTTATCCCTCCGCTTGTGACTATAGCCTCGCTTATGGGGCGGAAATCCTTGACCGTCACGGGAAAGCTTTTCAGAAGCCTGACAAGATTTTCTCTCTCCTGCTTTGTGACCGAGTTGACCTGCTTGTCGGGAGAAATTCCCGAAAGTCGTACAACTACGGGAATCATTTTTGACGGCAGCAGCTTTGAAAGCGAATTGGCAAAAAGTCTGTTGGGTATTTCGCCGAAATCACGGAGTATGCGCTTGTCAAGCGCCGCAAAGTCGAGAGCAGGCTTCATGTCTATCATAAGCTTGTAACGTCCTCTCTCCATTTTGCGGATATGGCTCGAAGCGCTTAAAACCATAGGTCCCGATACGCCGAAATGGGTGAACAGCATTTCACCCTGTTCGCTGTAAAGCGGCTTGTTTTTTGTGCTGTCCACAAGAGTGAGCGCAACATTTTTCAGCGACAGTCCCATCATCTCCGCACAGTAGTCCTCCTCGGCAGTAAGCGGAACAAGGGACGGTTTCAACGGCATAACAGTATGTCCCAGAGTCTCTGCAAGACGGTATCCGTCGCCGTCCGAGCCTGTTCCGGGGTAGGATCTTCCTCCCGTTGCGATAAGAACGCTTACTGCGTTATAAATTTTTCCTCCGCAGTCAACTCCCGTAACAACACCGTCTTCGGCAAGAATTTTTTTCACTCTTTCGCCGTAATGTATCTCAACTCCCCTGTCCTTGCAGGCAGTTTCAAGAGCAGAAACGATATCGTGAGCATTGTCGCTGACCGGAAAGACCCTGTTGCCCCTCTCGGTTTTGAGCGGTACTCCGCAGGCTTCAAAGAAGTCCATACAATCGTGACAGTCAAAGCGGCTGTATGCCGAATACAGGAAGCGGCTGTTCACGGGAATATTTGCAAAGAACTCGTCCTCGGTGCAATTGTTTGTAACGTTGCACCTGCCCTTTCCCGTAATGGCAAGCTTTCTGCCGCACTTATCCCCTTTTTCGATCAGCAGGACGCTTTTTCCGTTATCCGCCGCAGTGACCGCAGCGATCATTCCTGCCGCACCGCCGCCTATGATAATGCAATCAAACCGTTCATTACGCATAAAGACATTCCTTAAAGCAATTTTTCGTTTTTCTTCTTCTGGGAAGGAGTAAGGTCATAATCCTGATCGTCGGAATTTTCATATACCTCAAATTCATCGTATATATCATTCAGGCGTTCATAGTTCTTCACAACATAATCGCTTTTTCTCATACCGACAGCTACGATAAGCGCATTTATCACACTCATTGGCGCAACAAGCGAGTCGGCAAAGGAAACCATGTCGCTCCGTGCAAGAAGAACGTTGTCTGCATATTCCACAAGCGGAGAAGCATTGCTGTCGGTAATTGCAATGACCTTTGCTCCCTGTGCATGAGCATATCTGAACGCCTTTACCGTATGCTTTGAGTAACGGGGAAAGCTTATTCCTATCATAATGTCATTCTCTCCGATGTTAAGTATCTGCTCGAACATTTCACTTGTAGATGTAGTGTGTACAAGCTTTACATTTTCAAACATCATGTTGAAATAGAATGCCAGAAAACGAGCCAGAACCGCCGCAGAACGTGCGCCGATAACGTAAATATTCTTTGCATGACAAAGGGTATCCACCGTTCTGTAAAACTCGTCGCGGTCGCTTTCCTCAAGAGTTTTGCGTATCTTGTCGATATCCATGTTCAGTACCTTTTCGTACACATCATTGCCGCCAAGCTGGTCGTTCATAACGTCTATTCTCTGAACGGTAGTCAGCTTGTTGCTTGTGTACTCTTTAAGGGCGCGCTGAAGCTCGGGATAGCCCTCGAAGCCCAGCTCAGTAGCGAAACGCACAACGGTAGATTCGCTTACGCCGACAATAGTTCCCAGCTTTGAAGCTGTCATAAACGCAGCTTTGTCGTATCTTGTAATAATAAATTCCGCAATTTTTTTGTGCCCCTTTGAAAGAGAGGGCATGATTTCCTGAAGTCTGCTGAACAGATTTGCATTAGGAGCAGATGCCATAAAAAAGCCTCCTTAAAATGTTATTCCCAAAGATCATTCTGTAATTTTATAATATCGCTACGCCGTTTGGCAGATGCGCTTTGGTCTTTTATATAAACGCCGTTTTCCGAAAGAACAACATCACCTTCTTTAACGTTTTCGGCAAGAGCTGCCGCCGGAACGTCAAAGCAGATATCTCCGTCCTCAATAACGGCAATACCATCAGATATTCGGTCAACTATCAGCATATTATCATTCCTTTTCATACTAATCTTTGACCGTTCTGTAGACAAAGGCGGCGTGTCAATCCAGGAAAGCGACTGCAGCAAGGCTTGCCGCCTTGCAAGGGAGCTTG
>JBJESH010000311.1:0-2047 GCA_051882695.1 Oscillospiraceae bacterium
ATTCCCACCAGACAGCATGAGGGTAATCATTGTTTGTCGGAACTGTGTTCATCCATTGATTATGCTCCGTGTCAAAGTCAGCGCCGCTTTCAAGATAATGGAGTATTCCTGCAACAATGGGGTGATTTTTATCATTAAGCTGAATTTCACTCAGAATTTCTGTTGCTGTCCATGTTGCCATAGGTGTTGAATTTGGATTGAGAAAATCCGGTTCAAGTCCATGACCAAAGCCTCCGTCGCCATTTTGATAAAAAGATAATGCGTGAAGCACAGATTCCTTGCTTCCGTTCTCAAAGTGATACTGCCACCTTGCAAGGTCAAGAGGACGTGCATTTCTGTAAACGAACTGTCTTGAATTTTCAAATTCAGTCATATTATCATCTCCCGTTTTTTATTATTATAATTATAGCATAAATTGACGGGATAGTCTTGTAAAAAACCGACATTACCGATTTTTATATGCAAATTCAACTGCTTCTTTCGGCGTAATAAGGTGATGTTTCTTGAAATCGTTCAGCAGGTGAGATTGGTCGGTGTAACCGTATTTTTCCACAGCGTCGTGGACGTTGAATTTTCGTGCCGACATCATTTCCTGCCAAATAAGCTGATATCTGATTAGTGATGAAAAGGATTTAGGGGAGATTCCCATATTATAATTGAAAATGCGTTCAAGCTTTCTTTCTGAAACTGCTGTATAGTTCAGAATATCGGAGATTTTTGCTCGTCCGCAGGAAGAAATCATGCAATACAAAGCGTTCATAATGTCATTATTGATGCGGTTTGGGTCAAAACTTTTCAGTAGGAATTCCTCGGCAATTTTTATTTTACCTTGAAAAGTCGGCGTATCAAAAAGCAAAGGTTCAAGGCATATTTTAAGGTTAGAGAAAAATTTTTCAACCGGGAAATGCCTGTTTTTGCTGTTAATAAAATCACTGTCTGAAAACAGAATTGCCGTCCATGCATAAAAGCGTATAGCAAAGGTTTCTATTTTAATGTTCTTACATGGCATGGTTTGATATGATTTTTCGTCAACCGTGCAAAAAAATCCTCCGCAGCTGTTGTGCGTATAATCAATGCTGAAAATGATATCCATACAAGTATCAGGGATAACAAGACCGTGCTCTGTTTCAAATGCTGTTTCAAATTCGGCAGTTATCGGCTTTGGGGTACCCCAAAAACAGCGGATATACGGCTTTAAAGCCTCACACGGTTCAACTTCACAGTATGTTTCATTGTTTTGAAACGGGCAAGCTGTAATCGGACGGTATATCTTATCAAGTGAAAACATTTTTGACCTCATTTCGGTAATTCAGACTGTTAACTAAATAATGCAGTATATATATTTCAGCTTGAACCTGCCAAAACGTGAGAGTCCGATGTAGTAGCGTTTTACAAGACTGTTTACTGCAATGCGAAGCTCATGTGCTTCGTCTGCGGTAAGGCTTTCGCCGCCGAAAGAAGCTTTGAGCGAAGTATTGATAATAACTTCTGCTGTTTCGCTGTCAATAAGCTTTGAACGCGCAGAAAGCTCTTTCGCATATTCGCTGTAATTCATTTCTCCCTGTTCGGGCATTTTCATAAGCTTCATGAGCAGCATGAATCTGCGGTAATCTTCAATAGCTCCGCTGCTGCCCTTTGTTCTTCGGCGTTTTGTGATAATAATATTTCTTCGTGCAATGACCAAAAGCGGAACGGCAACTGCAATTATTACAGCGGCTAAGACCCATGTAAGGTCGTACAATACATCTACTTTGTTGCCGCCCTTTATTCCAAAAATTCCAAAACCTACGGATTTCTGAGTGCTGTTGTCCGACGTATTTGTTTCGGTTTCATGCATAGTGTCTGATTCGGATGGAATTGTGGTTTCGGCAGTTTCAGAAGTCTCGGCATTTTCTGGATTTATATGTGTCGTTTCCTGCGGTTGGGGAGACATTTCTCCGTCAGACACGCTTGTAACGGTAGTTTCAATGTCGGTAAGGCTTTCAGAAGTCCCACTCAGTTCCGTAAAGCTTTCAGTAGTGACTGTAGTTTCAGTAGGAATAGCTGT
>JBJESH010000312.1:0-8262 GCA_051882695.1 Oscillospiraceae bacterium
GTGAGCGTCTGAACCGATTGAAATTATTTCTCCGCCAAGTTCACGGAAAAGCTTTACATATTTCAGAGACGGAAAAGTGTCACCGTATTTCTGTCTGAATCCCGATGTGTTTATCTCAATTCCTTTTCCTTTTTCAATGAGAGCTTTAAAGCTGTCTGCAATTATTTCATCAAAGCGGCTTATGTCAAGGTCGATACCGCCAACACCCTTTATATATCTGAGGTTATAGGTGAGATGTCCAAGAACATCAAATTTTCCCCATTTGCAAAGCTTATAGATCTCCAGAAAATACCGTTCTGCCAGGTCATATATTTCTTCTAAAGACATTTTGTCGTATTCGAGAAAAGCAAAATCTTCAGTTTTCGGAAGCTGATGCATAGAGCCTATAACAAAATCAACACGGCTGTCGGATATTATTTTTTCTGCAATATCAAATTCATGGGTAGCCTGTCCCATTTCAACTCCGCAGATAAGGTTAAGTCTGCCGCTGTATTTTTCTTTAAGCTTTGTTACGGCAGATACCGAGTTTTCAAAGTCCGTTCCGAAATCGTAATATTGATATGTATCATCGTCAGTGTAATGCTCTTTTGAGTACCAGCGGTTGCATTCGCAATGATCGGTAACTGCGTATGCTGCAAGTCCGATATAGCAGGCTTTTTCAATCATTTGATTTATATCGGCGTCCGAGTCAACAGAGAATTGTGTATGTGTGTGACAGTCAATAAGATTCATTATCGGCGCTCCTTTCGGAAAATAAAAACAGTATAACTTATTATAACACATTTTTTAAAAATATAACATATATTTTGTGAAAAAAACATACAAATTTGTTTGATTTTTGCCTTTTAATTTTTGTAAAAATGTGATATGATAATACTATATTTTTACTATGTGATAATTCGGAGGTTATTTTAATGAGAGCAGTTGTTACGGTGATCGGAAAGGATACTGTGGGTATTCTTACAAAGGTAAGCGGTATATGTACGGAATATAACGCCAATGTTATCGAGGTTACTCAGAGCGTTCTTCAGGATATGTTCGCAATGATCATGCTTGTAGATATTTCAAAGCTTAATAAGGATTTTACAGAGCTTGTTACAAGAATGAGCAAGCTCGGGGAAGAACTCGGTCTTCAGATCCATACCATGCATGAGGAAATTTTTGAATCTATGCACAGAATATAACCGTTGATAGGAGCTTTTTATGATAAACGTTCACGATATACTTGAAACAATCCGTATGATTCAGGATGAATGTCTTGATATTCGTACAATTACTATGGGCATATCGCTTCTTGACTGTATTGACAGCGATATCGACAAAGCGTGTACAAAGGTATATGACAAAATTACACGCTGCGCAAAAAATCTTGTAAAAGTCGGCGAGGATATTGAAAAAGAATTTGGTATTCCGATCATCAATAAACGTCTTTCCGTTACGCCTATTGCGATCGTTTCGGCAGCCTGCAATGCAAGTCCGGTAAAGTTTGCGCTTACAATGGAAAAGGCTGCAAAGGCCTGCGGAGTAAACCTTATCGGCGGATATTCCGCACTTGTGCAAAAGGGCTTCTCGGCAGGTGATGAAAGACTTATCGAGTCGATCCCTGAGGCTCTTGCTTCCACGACCTGCGTCTGCTCTTCGGTAAATGTCGGTTCAACCAAAACGGGTATCAACCTTGATGCTTGCCGCATGATGGGTCGCATTGTAAAGAAAAGCGCAGAGCTTACCGTTGACAATCAGTGTTTTGGCGCGGCAAAGCTTGTTGTTTTCTGCAACGCCGTTGAAGACAATCCGTTTATGGCAGGTGCATTCCACGGAGTCGGCGAGCCTGACTGCATTATAAACGTCGGTGTTTCCGGTCCCGGCGTTGTTCGTTCTGCGTTGAAAAAATATCCCGATGCTGATATTACGCAGATTTCCGATGTTATTAAAAAGACTTCTTATAAAATTACCCGCGTTGGACAGCTTGTTGGCGTTACAGCTTCCGAAAGACTTGGCGTACCTTTTGGTATAGTTGACCTTTCTCTTGCTCCTACTCCTGCAGTTGGTGACAGTGTTGCATATATCCTTGAGGAAATCGGTCTTGAAAAATGCGGAGCTTGCGGTACAACAGCAACGCTTGCTTTGCTTAATGACGCGGTTAAAAAAGGCGGCGTAATGGCTTGTTCCCGTATCGGAGGACTTTCCGGTGCATTTATTCCCGTGTCAGAGGACGCAGGAATGATCGCTGCAGCAGAATGCGGTGCTCTCGCAATTGAAAAGCTTGAGGCCATGACAGCGGTTTGTTCTGTTGGTCTGGATATGATATGTATTCCCGGGGATACTACTGAAGACGTTATTTCGGCAATTATCGCCGATGAGGCTGCTATCGGTATGGTAAACAGCAAGACGACTGCTGTAAGAGTCATTCCGGCAATAGGTATGAAGGAAGGCGAGGTTCTTGACTGGGGCGGTCTTTTCGGAAGAGGACCTGTAATGAGAGTCAACAAGTATTCTCCTTCAAAGTTTATCAGCCGCGGAGGACAGATCCCTGCGCCTCTTCACAGCCTGAAAAATTAATATTATGTTTGGCAATTCCTGTGCCGCATTAATGGCGGTTACAGGTTTTGCTTATGTTTGAAAGGGTGGTTGAATGGAAAATATTATTACAAGCATTCTTGAAATCGAGCAAAATGCAAAGGAACGTCTGGAAGAAGCCGAGAAAAAAAGAAATCAGATCATTGCAGATGCCAAGGCGGAAGAGGAAAATCTTATAAAGGCGAAAATAAAAGAGGCTGAGGATAAAATTGGACAGATAGATTCCGAAGAAAAGAAAAAGAAAGATGAAAAGCTTGCTGAAATTGAAAAAAACAGAGTTGCCGAAATAAAACGCATTGACGATATTTATAACGAGCGGCATGAGAAATGGGAAAATGATATATTCAATGCAATTATTACAGGCTCTTTATAAAAGTTGAGTACAGCATTAACCGTTTAACACGTTTTGAATTTTTCGGGAAAGGAGAACCTTTACCGTGCTTAGAAACTATAACGCTACTGTTGCAAAGATTATGGCAATTTACGGTAAGCGCCTGAAACAGCAGGACTATATCGAAATGATCAACAAGCAAAGTGTTGCTGACGTTGCGGAATATCTTAAAAAGAATACCTATTACAGTCAGCTTCTGTCATCAATTGATACCAATACGGTACACAGAGGAATGCTCGAAAATCTGCTTAAACGAAGCATATTTGAAACTTATATGAGAATTACAGGTTTTGAACATATTTCAAAGCAGGAATTTTATAATTACAAGATCATTCAGACAGAAATTAATGAGATCCTCAGATGTATCAGGTATATAAACGCAAAATCCGATAAAATGATTTCAGATGTGCCTATTTATATTAATAATCTGACATCATTTGATTTGATCGGGCTTGCAAAAATAAAAAGCTTTGATGAACTGCTTGCGTTTCTGAAAAGAACTCCTTATTATGATGTGCTGAAAAAAATCGTTCCAAATTCCGATGGAATTGCGGATGTTACAAAATGCGAAACTCTTCTCAGGACGTATTATATCAACAGACTCAGAAGCTCGCTTCATTTCAAAAAGAGTGATGTTAAACAAATGACTGCATTGCTTGATACGGATATTGATTTGATTAACCTTATCAATTCATACCGTCTTACGGCATATTTTGATGAGCCTGAGGATGTGATCGAAAAGGACATGCTTCCTTTTAGCGGCAGGCTTTCCGAAGCAAAGCAGAAAGAAATTTACAGCTCGCCTGACTCGGACGAATTTATCAGACGTTTTTCAAAAACATACTATGGACAGCAGATGTCTGCAAACGGATATGACATCAATAATCTTGAGCAAAGCGCTCAAAGACTGCGCTATAAATATGCAAAGCTTGCTCTGAAGCGTTCGTCATCTGCTCCGTTAAGCGTTTATTCGTTTATATTCCTGCTTGAAATTGAGGTACAGAATATAATCAGCATAATCGAGGGCATACGTTACGGTGTTGAAGCAAATAAAATTGCGTCGTTAATTATAATGTAGAGGGGTGACAATAAGGTGTCAATTGAAAAAATGGAACTGGTCAACATTGCCGGATTAACTAAGGATCTGGATATGGTTCTGGTAAAACTAAGCGACTGCGGGTGCTTTCATATTGAATCCGCCTCCAAAATCGCAACTAAAAAAAGCGGTTTTACAACGCTTAAAGAGGACAACCCATATACACCGCTGCTAAAACAGCTAAATGAAATATCTATCCAGTCAGGCGTAAAATTTACCGGCGCGGATTATGATGATGTTAAGGAAGAAAGCCTTGTCAAACTTGAGCAGTATATTTTAAGTGTAAGAAAAAAACTTGACGGATTAAAATCAGAAGAAAAACAGGCGTGTGAGCAGCTTTCCGTCCATGAGCAGGCTATGTATCAGGTCGATCATCTTCAGGGACTTACTGCGGATTTCCAGCAGATCTTTAACTGCGAGCATATAAAGGTCCGTCTCGGACGTCTGCCTGTTGACAGCTTCAATAAGCTTTCATATTATGATGATAAACCGTTTTACTTTACTCATTTCAGTGAGGAAAAAGAATATTACTGGGGAATGTATTTTGTCCCGATAGCTTATCAGGAAGAGGTCGACGATATTTTTGACGGACTTTATTTTGAAAGAACTCACATTCCCGATTTCGTTCACGGTGACTCAAAAGAAGCGTCAACTGAGCTTCATAATATGGTTGAGTCCGACAAAAATCATATTGAGGAGTGTCACCGTAAAATTTCCGAGCTTATGGAAAAGGAAACCGATAAGCTTTGTAAAATTTTTTCAAGGCTTAAATCACAGCATGATAATTTTGATTTAAGAAATAAGGCAGCGATAGTAAACGATAAATTTTATATTGTCGGTTTTATCCCACATAAAGAATCGGAAAGATTTCTTAAAATGTTCGACGGACTTGAAAGCGTATCGGTTGTTCTGCAGCCTGCGGATGCAAACGGAAAGCTGGAGCCGCCTATTAAGCTGAAAAACAATAAGTTTACTCAGCCGTTTTCAATGTTTGTTGAAATGTATGGTCTGCCGTCATATAACGGAATAAATCCTACAGCATTTGTTGCTGTGACATATACTCTCCTTTTCGGAATAATGTTCGGTGATCTGGGGCAGGGAATTGTTCTTGCAATTGCAGGAGCTCTGCTGTGGAAGTTCAAGAAATTTGCTCTTGGTCCGATTCTTACAAGAGTAGGAATTTCGGGTGCATTTTTCGGACTCCTTTACGGAAGTGTTTTCGGATACGAAGAGCTTCTCGACCCGATGTATGAAGCCCTTGGAATAACCTTCCTTCCGTTTAAGGTAATGCACAATGTTACTTCGATTCTTGTCGGAGCAATTGCTCTTGGTGTGCTTATAATGTTTATTTCGATCCTGATAAACATTGTTACGGGAATTAAGAACAAAGAGTATGAGGAAGCCCTTTTCGGAAATAACGGAATTGCAGGATTTGTTTTCTTTGGTTCGATACTTGTTGGAGCAGTTGGAACGCTTATGGGTGCAAAGCTGTTTACTCCGGTTTATGTGATCCTGTTTATGATACTGCCGCTTATAATGATGTTCCTAAGAGAACCGCTGTCCTATTGGGTCAGAGGAAAAAAATACGTTATGGAGGGCGGACTTACTGACTTTATCGCTTCCAACTTCTTTGAGGTGTTTGAGTTCTTGCTCGGATATGCAACAAACACGCTTTCATTTGTTCGTATAGGCGGTTTTGTTCTTTCCCACGCTTCAATGATGCTCGTTGTAATGGCTCTTGCGGATCAGGTTTCCGCCGCCGCAGTTCCTGTTGTAGTTATTCTTGGCAACATTTTTGTAATGGGTATCGAAGGACTTTTGGTAGGTATTCAGACTTTGCGTCTTGAATTTTACGAAATATTCTCACGTTTTTATTCGGGTGACGGAAAACCGTTTACACCCGTTAAAATCAATTATGATGAAACCATAGACTAATTTTTGGAGGAATTTATTATGATGTATCTTTTTCTGATTCCAATTGTTGTTTTGACCCTTCTTTTTACTCCCGTAATTATTGCAATTAAAAAGAAACGCGGAGAAAAGTCCGTAAAAAACGCAATTATCGGCAATATCTGCACATTTTTCGGTGTAATGATAATTTGTGCGGCTCTTCCTGTGGGAATGTATGTTTCTGCTGAGGAGGCTCCTGCTTCAAGCGTTTCCGAAACTGCTGAATCTGAGGACAGCGCTGCTGCAGCTTCCGATAACGGCATTGGATACCTTGCAGCTGCACTTGCTGTAGGACTCGGTTCTATCGGCGGCGGTCTTGCTGTTGCAGCGGCAGCTCCTGCTGCTATCGGAGCAGTAAGCGAAGATCCTAAGTCGTTCTCAAAGGCTCTGATTTTCGTTGCTCTCGGTGAAGGCTGTGCGCTTTACGGATTTATTATTGCGCTGCTGATGCTGTTTATGTAATTCGGAGGCTGATATGCACTTTTACTTAATAAGCGATAATGTCGATACGCAGATGGGTATGCGTCTTGCGGGAATAGAAGGCGTGGTTGTGCATAAGCCTGACGAGGTGCGTGACGCTCTTAACGAGGCTATGGAAAATAAAGAGGTTGCGGTAATTCTTATTACTGAAAAGCTTGTAAAGCTTTGCAAAGAAACGGTTTATGATTATAAGCTTAACAGAAAGCAGCCGCTTATCGTTGAAGTTCCCGACCGTCATGCTACTTCAAATATTACCGAAACAATTTCAAGCTATATTGAATCTGCAATCGGCTTAAAGCTTTAAAGGAGAATTTTTATGGATACAAACAACGAAAAGCTGCAAAAGTTTATTGACGCAGTCAATGATGAAATTGATATAAAGGTAAATGAAATGCTTGCAGAAGCCGAAAATGAAAAAAAAGCTATACTTGCAGAGGCTGAGCGTGAATCCGAAGAGACTGCCGAAAAGCATTTCAATATCAGCTCAAAAAAAAGCGGAAACCGTTATGCAAGAGATATTTCAAAGGCTGAGCTGGATATGAAAAAGTCGGTCATTCAGCACAGAGAGGAGCTTACTTCAAATATATTTGAGGCTGTTGAAAAAAAGCTTAAAGAGTATAAGAACGACCCTAAATATGTGGATATGCTTATAAAAAATCTGCTTATGACTCATATTTCGGACGGTGCTGAAATTTTTCTTGCTCCCGACGATATGAAGTATGCAGAGACTATGAAAAAGGCAATACCTTCATGCGATGTAAAATTCATTCCCGATGAAAAAATACTTCTTGGAGGAATTTCTGTTTACGATCCGCAAAAAGGAACTATATCCGATAAAACTTTTGATTTGGCTGTTGAAGAACAGAAAAGAGCATTCGCCAACAGCAACGCTTTTGCAGAATAATACAGGCGATGTCCTGATAAAGGAGGTACAGCCTTGAATACGATCTTTTCCATAAACGGTCCTGTTGTAAAGGTAAGAGATACTAAGGATTTTTCAATGCTTGAAATGGTATATGTCGGAATCAAGCGGCTTATAGGCGAGGTTATCGGAATTACTTCCGAAGAAACCACGATTCAGGTGTATGAGTCCACAACAGGCTTAAAGCCCGGCGAACCGGTTGAGGGCAGCGGTATGCCGATGTCGGCAACACTTGGCCCCGGAATATTATCAAATATTTTCGACGGAATTGAACGTCCGCTGAAACAGCTTGAGGAAATAAGCGGAGCATTTATTGCCGAGGGTGCAAGTGTTTCTGCTCTTGATACTGTGAAAAAGTATGACGTTACGGTTACTGCTCTTGTAGGCGAGCGTCTTGACGGGGGAGATATTTATGCAGTTTGTCCCGAAACCCCCGTTATTGAACACCGCTGTATGCTTCATCCGAATCTCAGCGGAGAGGTAGTTTGGACTGCCGAAAACGGTAAGTATACTATAAACGACAAAATCGTTCAGATAAAAAATGACAAGGGTGAAATTATAGATCTCACTTTGTGCCAGAAGTGGCCTATCAAACAAAGCAGACCCTTTAAGGAACGTTTGCCGATAAGCAAGCCGCTGATTACAGGACAGCGTGTTATAGACACAATTCTGCCGATTGCAAAGGGCGGTACTGCAGCTGTTCCCGGAGGCTTCGGTACGGGTAAGACAATGACACAGCACCAGCTTGCAAAATGGTGCGATGCGGATATTATTGTTTATATCGGCTGCGGAGAGCGCGGAAATGAAATGACTCAGGTTCTTGAGGAATTTTCTCAGCTTGTTGAC
>JBJESH010000313.1:0-2035 GCA_051882695.1 Oscillospiraceae bacterium
GAACCCTGATCGATCATCTTAACGTTTATCTTTGCGTGGGCAAGTGCGGAGAAGATCCTGCCTGCTGTACCGCGGGCCTTTCTCATGCCGCGTCCTACAACGGCTATAAGTGCAAGGTCATCCTCAACGTCCATATGGTCGGGATGAACGCGGAAGGTTATTTCGTCAAGCACCTTCTGCTGAACCGGCTTGAGAGCCTCAGTACCTACAATAACGCTCATGGTGTCGATACCCGATGGCATATGCTCAAAGTTAAGGCCGTTCTTTTCAAGGGCGCGGAGCACGTTCCTGCCGAAGCCAAGCTCGCTGTTCATCATGTCCTTTTCGATGTTTATAACGGAAAGTCCCTTTTTGCCTGCGATGCCTGTGATAACGTAATCGCTGACTTCGCTTGATTCGGCAACGATCATTGTTCCTCTGTCTTCGGGACGGTTGGTATTTCTTATATTAATAGGTATTCCAGCAGTTCTTACCGGGAAGATAGCGTCTTCGTGAAGAACGGTAGCACCCATATAAGCAAGCTCGCGAAGCTCACGGTAGGTAATTGTTGTGATAGGAGCAGGATTTTCAACGATCCTCGGGTCGCAGATAAGGAAGCCGGAAACATCAGTCCAGTTTTCGTAGATCTTTGCGTGTACGGCTCTTGCAACGATAGAGCCTGTTACATCGGAGCCGCCGCGGGAGAAGGTACGGATAGTATCATTGGGCATTGAGCCGTAAAATCCCGGAATAACTGCGTGTTCGCATTTTTCAAGACGGGGACGGAGCAGTGAGATAGTCTTTTCAAGGTCGAAAACGCCGTTCTCACCAAACTTGATATAGCCTGCCGGGTCAATGAAATCAAATTTCAGGAAAGCTGCAAGCACTATGCTGTTAAGGTATTCGCCTCTTGAAGCGGCATAATCACGTCCTGCCATATGAGCAAAAGCACTTTTGATGCGTTCAAATTCCTTGGCGAGAGAAAGTTCAAGTCCAAGTTCGGAAATGATGTCGTTATAACGCTTTTCAATAGCGGAAAAATCTTCGGAAAAATCCTCGCCCTTAGCTGCCTTGTCGTAGCAGGCATAAAGCATATCGGTGATCTTGATATCCTCCTTGAAGCGCTTTCCGGGAGCTGAGGCAACTACAAAACGTCTGTCGGGGTCGGAGAGGACAATGTCGGCGACCTTTCTGAACTGGTTTGAGTCGGCAAGTGAGCTGCCGCCGAATTTTACAACTTTGAAATTACTCATGGGGAAATTCCTTTCGATATATATTTATTTTAACGTTCCTGATTAAAAACTGACATACACTATTATAAGTAATTCTCACAATTAAATCAATAGGTATATAAAACAAAAATACGTCCCGTTTTTGTGTCCGTTTGTGAAAAACTACTGTATTTACACCGCGGACAAGATATGTGAAGCGCCGTCTTTATCCTTTACAATACTTATTCCGCAGGGGATAACGTTTTTCAGCTCCTCCACATGAGAGATTATACCAATAGCATTCCTTCTTGAAGTAAGTCCGCAAAGTATGGCGACTGCTTCACGAAGCGAGGCAGGGTCAAGAGAGCCGAAGCCCTCGTCAATGAACATGGCTTCTATCTCGATGCCTCCGCTGCGGCTTCTTGCAACTGAGGAAAGTCCCAGAGAAAGCGCAAGGGAAATGAGAAATTTTTCGCCGCCCGACAGGTTTTTCACCCCGTACTTTACTGAAGCTTCGGCGGTAAGGTTTTCAACTTCAAGGTCAAGTCCCTGCTTTGAATTTGCCGCCAGCTCGGACTTTACGCACAGACGGAATTTTCCTCCGTGAATGTCCGCAAGTATGCGGTTTGCTTCGGCGGTAACAAGGTTAAGCATTATACTTAAAACATACCGTGTAAAAGATATCCCCTTGTCACCGTGCATGAATTTAGCAAAAGCAGTAAGCTTGTCGCACTGCTCGCGTTTTTTCTCACCTGCCGCAAAACGTCGGCTGTATTCTTCCGTAACCTTTTGCAGACGGTCAAGCCGTGCGGCAATAACGGCGCTGCGGCCGGAAAGCTCTGCAA
>JBJESH010000314.1:0-8195 GCA_051882695.1 Oscillospiraceae bacterium
TTACAGGAGGTAACTTTTATGGTAGTACAGCACAATTTAACAGCGATGAACGCTAACAGATACTTCGGTATCAACAATTCTAAGCTTTCTAAATCTCTTGAAAAGCTTTCTTCCGGTTACGCAATCAACCGTGCAGGCGATAACGCAGCAGGTCTTGCAGTTTCCGAAAAGATGAGAAGCCAGATCGGCGGTCTTACACAGGCTGTAAAGAACGCTCAGGACGGTATCTCAATGGTTCAGACATATGAGGGCGCTCTCACAGAGACAGACTCCATTCTCCAGAGAATGAAGGTTCTTGCTACTCAGTCTGCTAACGGTTCTTACGATGACCCCATCGACAGAAACGCTATTGAGCAGGAATTCCTCCAGCTCAACGACGAACTCGACCAGATCGCTGACACAGACTTCAACGGCGTTGTTGTTCTTAACGGCGGTACAATGGCTGACGGCGTTTCCGCTGACGCTAACGGTCTTATCGACTATAAGGCTGCTGCTGACGCCGCTGCTGCTGAAGCTGCTGCTGCAAAGGCTGCAAAGCCTGTTGATATGGTGGCTGACAGCGACTATGTTACTAAGGCTCCTGAGCTTGATGACAGCAAATATGATCAGACTAAGGCTACTGCTCTTTGGACACAGGCTGAAACTGACGGATATACTGCTGCTGCAGATGCAAAGGAAATCAACATCAAGTATGTAGTTGATGCTGTTGATGCTGATGGTAATGTTACAGCTGTAAAGGGTTACTATGAGGACGGTACAGAATACGGCGGAACTATTACTCCTACCAACAACGGTGGTTGGGCAGATGGCGTTACCGGTGCTAATATCGTTCTTGACACAGTTGGCGCAAAGAAGGGCGATTTTGTAACAGTTAATTACACCAATCCTGTTGGAAAGGAAATTGAACCTACAAATATCGGCTTTACAGATAGTAATGTTGACGGCACAGGTATTACAGTTGACGGCGATATTTCACTTCTCACTGAAGATGTAGCTAAGGCAACAACAATTGCATTGAATACTGATGTTTCAAATACCAATTGGACAGGTGCTGATAAGGCAGATTATCAGGATGCTATCAAGGCTCTTGATGGTGCTTCACTGAAGATTGAATACACAACTAACGCTGATGGTGACGACCTTGCTGCTGCAGTAGTTAAGCTCACAGATTCCGAAGGTACTGAGCATACTTTAACAGCTGGCGCTGCTACCGGTTGGGGAGTAGATGCTCTTCCTGATGGTTCTGCTAAAGCATTTACTTTAACATTCAACGGCAAAAATATCGCTGATATTACACCCGGTGCTCTCACAATGGATGGAACAGATCAGGATGCAACTGGTTCTATGACATTTGAGATTTCTGTAGACGGCTACCGCACTGCAGGTGAGGAAAAGCCTAATGCTAAGCTTACTAAGGATGTAAACGCTGAGGCTACAGAAGAAGAATACAAAGTATCTCAGTCCAATGCTTTCAGCAAGTCTGAAGCTAAGATGACCTACAAGAAGAGCATTACTCTCCAGGTTGGTTCAAGAACAAAGGATGCTGTTGACTTCACATTTGCTTACAAGTCCACTTCTATGGGTGACCTCACGGCTGACCTTAACTGTACAGCTGCAGGTCTTGGCACTGATAAGCTTACACTTTCCACTCAGGAAGATGCTAACTACGCTATCGACAAGATCGACCAGGCTATCAACAAGGTTTCCATGGTAAGAGGTACATTCGGTGCTATCCAGAACCGTCTCGAACACAAGATCGACAACCTCAACGTTACTACAGAGAACCTTACTTCTGCTGAGTCTCGTATCCGTGACACTAACATGGCAGAAGAGATGATGAACTTCACAAAGCAGCAGATCCTCAGCCAGGCATCTCAGTCTATGCTTGCTCAGGCAAACCAGCTGCCTCAGGGCGTTCTCTCACTCCTCCAGTAAGAGGTCTAAGCGAATATCCTGTTCACACAATAATAAAAGCCGCTCCCTCGGGGGCGGCTTTTTGTTCTTATTCCGCAAGTATGCGCATATAATTTACCGATAACTTTTCTGAAAGGTCGGTTTATTATGAATTTTGAAAATTACTACCCGTTTACACCTGCGCCGCTTCCCTATGACTTTGAAGCGCTGAAGCCATACATAAGCGAGTATACTTTATATTTTCACCATGACAAGCACTACAAGGATTATCTGAACAAGCTTAATGAACTGCTTGCAGCAAGTCCTTTTATGCAGAATGTTCCGCTGGAGGTGCTTACCAAAACCGAAAATGCCGACCTGCGCAAAAATGCCGGCGGAGTATATAATCATGAGCTTTATTTTAACTCGCTGACTCCCGATTACAAAGAGCCGTCAGCAAAGATGAAAAAGCTTATCTCAGACAGCTTCGGCTCTGAGCAAAGCATGAGAAACAAGCTTATTGACACGGGTACTGCTCACACAGGCTCGGGATATATCTGGCTTGCCGAAAATCCTAACGGAATACTTGAAATTCTTACAACGCCAAATCAGGACACCATTGATTTTGATAAATTCACTCCGCTGATGAACATCGACCTGTGGGAACATTCATATTACCTTGACAAGCAGAACCGCCGCAAGGATTATCTTAACGGCATTATGAACATTCTCAACTGGAAAAAAGCAGAGGACAGACTTGAACGTTAAGCCTGTCCCCTGTTGAAATATTATTGATATCTTTTACTGCTGCGTCTGCCTGCGGTGTTTCCCCCAACGGGATTTCCGCGGTGCGGACGTTTTCCGTTGTCACGCTTGCGTTCAAGATTACGATAATCCTTTTCGCCGCGACGGTTTTCCCTGCCCTCATAAAGCTTTATCCTGATTTTCTGACCGTTTATCTTCGTTCCCGTCATAGACTCGATAATATGCTCCTTGTCCGCTTCGGGAACTTCAACAGTTGTGAAACGGTCGTAAATGTCGATCTTGCCGAAATTCTTTCCTGCCATGCCCGTGGCATCAACAAGCGCTCCGAGAACAAAATTCGGGGCGATCTTATTTTGCCTTCCCACTGAAATTTCTATTTTAACGCTTCTTCCGCTGTCTCTGCCGTTTCTGCCATTTTCGGGGCGGAAAACAGGCTTGATAAACTCCGGAACATTTCTCGTTTCGGAAGAAATTTTCATTCCCAGAAGAGCTGCCGCAAGCATTTCCGCAGTAAAGCCCTCTTCGGCAAGAGCATTGACCTGCTCTGCATAGGAAGCATACTTGCCCGACATTACGCAGTTTTTAACGATTTCTATTACTGCGCCCGACTTTGCGGCAATTATCTCATCCCGTGACGGCAGTTCACGGCGCTCAATGTGTGCCTTGGTATATCGTGCAATCTCCATCAGGTCGCTGACCTGACGTCTGCCGCTGGCAATGGTATAAGCTGCACCTGTTTTGCCTGCTCTGCCGGTTCTGCCGATACGGTGAATATAATACTCGTTATCCTGAGGAATGTCATAATTGAATACAGCATCAACGTTATCGACGTCGATACCTCTTGCAGCAACGTCCGTAGCAATAAGAATGTTCAGTCTGCCGCATTTGAAAGCGTTAAGCACCTGAGTACGGCTCTGCTGCTTCATGTCGCCGTGAAGTCCTGCCGCCTTGAAGCCCTTGGAAACAAGCTGTTCGGTAAGCTCGTCAACCATGCGTTTGGTGTTGCAGAAAATCATTGAAAGCTTAGGTTCATATGCAAGCAGAAGCATTTGCAGCGCGTCGGTTTTTCTCCCCATGGGAACGTCAAAATAGAACTGCTCAACGCTGTCCACAGTACGGGATCTCTGCTCAACACCCACAACAACAGGGTCGCGCTGATACTGTTCGGTAATAGCCATTATCTGTTCGGGCATAGTTGCGCTGAAAAGCACAGTCTGACGTTCATTTGGAACAAAACCGAGAATTGTCTCAATGTCCTCACGAAAGCCCATATTGAGCATTTCGTCAGCTTCGTCGAGAATGACGGTATTGATATTGTCAAGCTTCAGAGTACGGCGGTCAATGTGGTCCATGACACGTCCCGGAGTGCCCACAACAATATTTACGCCCCGTTTAAGACGTACTATCTGCTTTTCAATATCCGCACCGCCGTAAACAGCACAGGTTCTTACCCACGGCATATATGCGGCAAACTTGTCCAGCTCGTCGCACGCCTGCATAGCAAGCTCTCTTGTCGGACAAAGTATAAGCACTCTTACAGTATTTTTATCATCTCTGCCAATTGAAGCAACGGCAGGTATACCGAAAGCGGCAGTTTTTCCCGTGCCCGTATGGGAACGTCCTATAACATCTCTGCCGGCAAGAAGCAAAGGAATTGTTTTTGCCTGAATTTCTGTTGCTTCCTCATAGCCGATCTCACCGACCGCTTTTATAATTTCCTCGGGAAGCCCAAGTTCGCTGAATAACATAATAAAATCCTTTCATATCGTCACATCGTCACATCAGGGCGCAGGACAAGCCGTAAAGGAACTCAATATCCCAACGCCGTAATACATATTATGGAAACGCTGATTTTAAAACATTGCACATTTATCAGCTTTTTCCTTATATTTTAAGCAAAAAAGCAGAAATTTATTATACCATACAATCGGGTGTTTTGTCAAATTTTCAGGACAAAATATTTTAACCAAATACATGGAAAGAAATACACCGTCTTTTTTATGCTGCTTTATACTAATTTCCGAACATAAAAATCCTCCTATGGTAATTTTTATACCATAGGAGGGATTTTTTATTGTGCATTTTTATGTGCCATATAACAGCTTACACAATTTTATTAAGCTCGTCAAGCAGCGTTTTCTTTGCGTCCAGACTCTTCATGCCCTTTGCAAAGATGCAGTCCATGCGGTAGCGGATATAGTCCTCATAAAGCTTTGTTCCAAATACATTTTCGTGGAGCAGCTTCTGGTAGGAAACAGCGTCCATGTTGCCTGAAATTACATAAAGGAGCTTTTCGAGAGCCATCATCTTCTTGTCAACTTCAGACAGATTCTTTGAAGCGGAAAGAGCGTTTATCTCAACAAGAACGTCTCTCTTGTCGGAGCGGATAGTGTAGCCGTCTGAATCAAGACTTCCCAGAACCCGGATAATGTTAGTTTCAAGCGCAGGACCTGCAAACGGGAACATACCAAGCGGCAGATCCTCCTTCTTTACATCAACGTAAATAGTCTTATCGCAGGCAGGAGCAAGTATTACCTTGTAAATATCGGTGAACCAGTAATCACTGCCGGATCTGTATGTAAGCGGATACTGATATCCCTTCATATCGGCGCTGAGGCCGAATTCAAGCACGGGTTCACGGTCGGAAATATAGTAGCTGTCATGATTTGCGGCGCACTTGTCCGATACGATCTTTGTGACCTTTGCAACAGTAAATTCGCCCATGTCGTTCTTGTCTGCATCAAGGAAAGTACGAACGCCGTCAAAAGTATTTTTCTGAAGATCCTCAGCAAAGCTTGCAGCGCAGATGTAGTCCCTGTTGAACTTACTCATAGCGTTGACCATTACATCATCGTTGATAAGACCGTCAGTTTCGTTGAAGTCATAGTTGTTCATTATGCAGTTTTTAAGAGCTTCCTTAACGGTCGCATCCTCTTCATCGGTAAGACCTGTGAAATTGAAACGGTAATAAACCTGTTCCATCATTACGTCAAGAGGGATCTCACCGCTGATATACTTGAAACGGTCGTTATTGAGCAGCAGAGCCATTTTGGGCAGTATCTTCTGCTTTGCGGTCTCGCTCGTAGTGATCTTATTTGACATGATACCAAGGCACACGAGGAATTCAGCATAGTCCCTCATGACCTCCTGCTCGGAAAGATAGTTGAAGAAATATCCGTAAACATAACCGGCAAAGAATTCCTTCAGGCTGTTAAAAAGGTCGGGATTTTTGCCTATTTCGGCAATGTATTTGTCTTTCAGTGCAGCTACATCGGTAACATTAACAGACTTTTTGCCGCCGTTAAGAGCAACAAGCTGTTTTTCCTGACCCTTGAAGAAAAGCTTGAGAAATGTGCTGTACTGGGCTTCCTTTTTATTTTCCGCAATATCCTCATGGAATGTCCAGATAAGGAAAGCTCTGTGCATATTTTTAACAGCTTCCGAGGAATTCTCCACAAAGCTTTTTACATCGATATCAACGTTCTGACCGAATTTTGCGTTCTTGTTGAAATCGGCGAGGATCTTCTCGATCTCTTCCTTGAAAGCGGCATAAGCAGGAGATTTCTCCATAAATATTACCGCGTCCAGTATTTCGGGACCGGCAACCGTCAAATCAAATACGACACTCATTGTAAGCTCCGTTTCTCAGCGGCTTTTGTAGTTTGTTTAAATTTATTTTATGCCCACCCGTCCGCCGCTGTGAACGGGCAAATAAGAAATCAAACGCCGTAGACCTTGCGGTATTCCTTCATTTTGTCAAGATATTCCTTGCCCGGAACAACATCGTTTTCAATTGCCTCAATAATATCAGCTATCGTAACGATGGAATAAACGTCAATGTCAAAATCACGCTTAACTTCCTGCACGGCGGACATATCACCCTGACCCTTTTCCATACGGTCAACGGTGATTACCATGCCCGTAACGTTAACTTTTGCCGCGCTCATAAGCTTTGGCATAGACTCGCGGAGAGCCTTTCCCGAGGTCATAACATCATCTATGATGACTACCTTTTCGCCGTCAGTAAGCTGCTTGCCGATGAACATACCGCCCTCGCCGTGATCCTTGACCTCTTTGCGGTCAAAGCAGTAAGCAGCGTCAACGCCGAATTTTCTGCTGAGAGCCGTTACAGCGGAAACCGCAAGGGGAATACCCTTGTAAGCAGGTCCGAAAAGAGTTTCAACGGGGATATTATTGTCAACGATACATTCCGCATAGAATTCTCCCAGCTTATTGAGCTGCCCACCGGTCTTATAATTACCGCAGTTTATAAAATAAGGCGCCTTACGTCCGCTTTTAAGAGTAAAATCACCGAATGTCAGAACGCCGCTGTCAACCATAAATTTGATAAAATCCTGTTTGTAGCCCATATAATAGCTCCTTCATACATTTTTCATAGATACAATTAAATTATATCACATTTAATTAGTAAAATCAACACTATATTTCATATAAAAAATTTGCTTTTTTTATTGCAATATGCTACAATATAGTTTGTAAAATACCAAAATTGCATACGGAAAGGGATTTATATGAGAATAAGACGAAAAAAATGGGCTCGTCCCGAGCTGGCGGTCTGCCCATACTATATCGAACACGCAGAAGAATACAAGGGAAAATGGAATAAGGTTTTTGACAATGATAAGCCGCTTTACGCCGAGCTTGGCTGCGGAAAGGGCGGATTTGCTGCTCAGGCTGCACTGAAATATCCCGACATAAACTGGCTTGCAATGGACATCAAGAGCGATATGCTTGGCGTCGCAAGAAGAACCGTTGAAAAAGCTTTTGAAGAAGCAGGCAGAGAGGTCACTAATCTGAAGCTCGTTTCCCAGAATATAGAAATGATACTTACGTCCTTTGATGAAAATGACCGTATCGACAGGCTTTATATCAACTTCTGCAACCCGTGGCCGAAGGACAAGCACAACAAACGCCGCCTTACACATACGCGTCAGCTTGAACAGTATAAGGTTTTTCTTAAAGACGGCGGAGAGATACACTTCAAAACGGATGACGACGAGCTTTTTGAAGAATCGCTTGGTTACTTCGACGAATCAGGTTTTGCAATAAAGTACCTGACCCGAGACCTGCATGCAAGCGACTATCCCGACAACCTTGTTACCGAGCATGAAAAAATGTTTTCTGACGAGGGAAAGAAAATCAAGTTCCTTATCGCAGTAAAGCCATGATGAGCTTTGCCTGCGGATGAATATGTAACATCAGTAAAAATTCTGCATATATTATTATAAAGAAATTTATATAAAAAAGCTAAAAATTACTATTGCTTTTTTGATTTGTTTGTGATATACTACTATTAGTTCAAGAGATTTCTGCCTTGTTCGATGAAGTGTGATTTTATAATCCAACACATTATATAAGGGATTCGTCCTCCGTAAGCGGATTGCAGACCTCCCGCCGCATTAGATGTGCGGACCAACGGACGCAGGGAGCGTGAAACTGACGGGGCGTTGCCCACCTGCCGAGTGCGGGTTTTATGCTTCACATGGCGGCAAGGCGGTTTTCTTATAGAATTTCCG
>JBJESH010000315.1:0-8169 GCA_051882695.1 Oscillospiraceae bacterium
TCGTTTATCATTTTCTTGATCTCTTCCTCGTCGGTTACCTGGGCGATAAGTCCGCGGGCAACGAGTTCGTCGTAAAGCGTCATAATTTTTACTCCTTTATATAAATTTAATTTTTAACAAGTTTGTTATTCAACATAAGCGATGAAATCAAATGCTGATCTCACGGATACCACCGCCTTTCAAGTGTTATTTTATATCTTTTCCAGAATCGTTACTGCACAATAATGCAGTATCTCAAACTCCTTGGGAGCAATGCTTTCAAGCAGAGCCATATGCTCACGCTCAAACTCTGCGATTTTCGCCTCGGAAAGCGAAGCGCCTATTCCGCGGCAAGCCTTTATACGTCCGTTCCAGCTTTCACGGGTGAAGGGTACTTTTACGTCAAAAACCTCGCTGTGTACCTTTTTAAAGTACCCGTTATAAACCTCGGGAACGTATATCTCCTTCCGCATATCTCCCCTGCCCGTCCAGTCGGGATTATATTTCATCACAAGCTCCTCGCTTGCACCTGCGATTTTGTCCTCATAGGGCAGCCAGCCCATGTAAAGCAGCGCAAGCTTACCGCCGCTTTTCAGCAGCTTTGCAAGCTTTGGAGCGCACACATCATGGTCGAAATAGAAAAAGCACTGACAAGCGGTAACCGCATCAAATGTATTTTCGGGGAAATCCAGTTTTTCGGTGGGACAGCACAAAAAGTCAATATCCATACTGCCCTGCGCCGCAAGCTTTTTCGCCTGCTCCATCTGATTTTCGGCAATATCCGTACCCGTAAATTTTGCGCCGAAGCGGTACATATTACGGGGAATGACCCCCGTACCCGTGCCGACGTCGAGCACGTTCTGCCCCGATGTACAGATGCCAAGCGAATGTATTTTTCGGTAAAATTCTTCGGGGTAAATGTCGCGGTATTTGGCATAATCGGCGGAGGTTTTGCCCCAGTCAAAGGCTTTGCCATGGTCGATATTGCTTTTTATCATGCTGCATTCCCCTTTCAAAAAAACGTCAGCTGACTGTCGCCGTAGCCAAGCTTGTACGCAGAAATTATCTCTCGCATATCGTAAATAATTCCCAGCCTTTCGCACTCTTCGGTAAATACTTTCCATAGCTTTTTCACCGACGGCGATGTGCAGACATATCTTTCTCCGTAAGCTTTTGCGTACCTTTCCGCAAGTCCGCTGCCGGGGAAGTTTTCTTCAAGCTTCTGATAGAAATACTCTCTCTGCCCTGCACGAATTGTCAGTCCGAACATGGGGTAGACCGAACAGACTCCGCATTCCTTTGCCCTGCGCAGGATACGCAGTATGTTGTCCTCGTTATCCTCGATAAACGGCAGTATCGGAGTCATCACAATTCCCGTAAACAAGCCGTTTTCCGACATTTTTGCCAGAGCCTCGAACCGTTCCGAGGAAACGCTCACATTCGGCTCAACAAGCCGTGAAAGGCTGTCGTCTGCGGCAGTAACGGTCATCTGACACAGCACGGGAGAATGCTCCGCAATACTGCACAAAACGTCAGTATCACGAGTGATAAGCGCACTTTTCGTCACCACCATCGCACCGAACTCAAAAGCGTCGATAAGCTCCAAAGCGTGCCTTGTCAGCAGCTCGTTTTTCTCGAAAGGGTTGTACGGGTCGCTCATTGCACCGGTACCGATTATGCCCGTCCTGACCTTGCGGCGAAGCTCGTCCCGAAGAATTTTCAGGCAGTTTTCCTTTGCCCTCACACGTTCAAAGTCGTCAATGCGGTAGCAGTCGCTTCTGCTGTCGCAGTAGATACAGCCGTGACAGCAGCCCTTGTACAGATTCATATTGTACTCGCTGCCGAACCAGTCCGTGCTTTTGTTTTTCTGCAATATTGTTTTTGCGGAAATTGTGTCCATAATAGCTCCAAAAGAAAAGCCCCCCGACGGAATGACCGTCAGAGGGCGAATTATCGCGGTACCACCTCAGTTTATCGGCAAATTGCCGACCTCAAAAGCGCTGTAACGGGCGCAGCCGCATTCCCCTACTGTTATTTCGGGGAACAAGCTCCGTGATGTATTCGCCGCAGTTCGTCACCTTTTCGCACCGTCCAAAGGCTCTCTTTATCGGAATTATTGCGGTTACTTCTTCACTTCACAGCATTTTATGATATAATAGCATATTAAACTTAATTTGTCAAGGAGATTTATACTGCTTCCTTTTTACGACAAATTTCAGCACATTTGTTCCACGTGGAACATTACGCAAACGGATTCTCTGTTTTATAAAGCATACCCTTTGGCTGATTGAAGCCAATCTCCTCCACGCCCAAATAACGGAACACGTTAAACAGTGCCTTGCCGTTGTGAGCAAAGGTCACAGCGCCGTGGTGAGGATATCTGCCCTCGATAAGAACGTGACGATAGAAGCGTCCCATCTCCTTGATGGCAAAAACGCCGATTCCGCCGAAGCTTTTTGTTGCAACGGGAAGAATCTCTCCCTCGGCAACATAAGCACGAAGCTTGGCGTCAGCCGTACTCTGAAGACGGAAGAACGTGATATCCGACGGAGCAATATCGCCCTCAAGAGTACCTCTTGTAATGTCAGGCTCTTTATCGGGTTCAAGACCGCGGTGCATGATAAGCTGGTACTTCATCGTGCGTGTTGAAAGCTTGCAGGCGGCTGTATTTCCGCAGTGGAAGCCCATAAATGTATCGGTATGCTTATAATCGAACCTGCCCTTTATCTCGTTGAGGTACATATCGGCAGGAACGCTGTTGTTGATATCGAGAAGCGTTACAACGTCATCTGAAACGCACTGACCGATGAACTCGCTGAGTGCGCCGTAAATGTCTACCTCGCAGGCAACTGGAATACCCTTTGCAGCCAGCCGGCTGTTCACATAGCAGGGAACAAAGCCGAACTGTGTCTGGAATGCAGGCCAGCACTTGTTTGCAAACACAACATATTTGCGGCTGCCCTTATGCTCCTCAGCCCAGTCGAGAAGCGTTGCTTCGTACTGTGCAAGCTTCGGCAGGATACCCGACATTTTGTTGCCGTCGCCCAGTTCAGCCTCCATATCTGCGATAATTGCGGGAATGCGGCTGTCGTTTGCGTGGGCGTTATATGCGGCAAAAAGGTCAAGCTCGGAATTCTCCTCAATTTCAACGCCAAGGTTATACAGCTGACGGATAGGCGCATTGCAGGCAAGAAAATCCTGCGGACGAGGACCGAATGTGATTATTTTCAGGTCTGCAAGACCGAGAAGCGTTCTTGCAACGGGAATAAAATCCAGTATCATATCAGCGATCTCGGAAGGAGTTCCCACGGGGTATTCGGGTATGTAAGCCTTAACGTTTCTCAGTCCGAGATTATAGCTTGCGTTGAGCATTCCGCAGTATGCGTCTCCTCTGCCGTCAATAAGGGTATCTGAGGATTCTTCGGTTGCAGCTGCGAACATTACCGGTGCGCCGAACTGCTTTGCAAGCAGGGTTTCGGCTGTTTCCGGACCGAAATTGCCCAGATACATAACAAGGGCGTTTACCCCTGCCTTTTTCATATCCTCAACAGCGGAAAGCATATGCTTTTCATTTTCGACTGTTACGGGACATTCATAGATATCAATGTTCTTTTCCTTGCAGGCTTTTACGACATTTGCTCTGCGGCTGGCAGACAGCTCCATAGGAAAGCAGTCGCGGCTCACTGCGCAGATACCAAGCTTTACGGCAGGCATATTTTCAGTTATCATTCTTCTTTCTCCTCTTTCTTTTCGGTTTTTTCTGTTTTTTCATTGTCCATATTTATTCCGGTTTCGGTCTTGACTTCCTTTGCAGTCACTTCAATGGAGAAATATGTTCCGTAATAACCGTCAACGCCTTCAACCGTATCATAGCTTTCTTTCATTGTAAAAATCAGCGTATATGACGGGCAGTCATACTTCTGCATATATGTAAGCTCCATGTCGATATCTTCTGTACCCGTCATTGTTCCCACAGGCTCTACGCCATGCTTTTGTCCAAGCTCAACAGTTTTGTTTGTGAAATAATCCTCGGCTGTTTTACGGTCAAGCAGGCAGGTAGCTTCGGACATATATCCGTTAAGATAGATCTCATCGTCGCCCTTTACTGTTTTGAAATTATATGTAATTATCGAGTCATCAACATAATAATATGCACTTTCGGCAGGCACAAGGTCACGGATCTCCATAAGCTCGGTATCGGTATTGATACTCCATATTTTGGTATCGGTCTCATAGTAAAGCTCGACGCCGTCAGGCTGGAGAGAAACGATTTTTTTAAGGGGCATACCAAGCTTGACTTTGGTAAGTATTCCCGAATAAGCGTTTTCGGTAACTGTTTCGTCCTCGCCGCAGGCTGTAAAGCAGGCAAGCGCCATAACAAGAGTCAGGACTACAGAAATAATTTTTTTCATTTTGCCACCATTCCTTTGATACAAAAAGTTTCAATAATAATACAGTCATTTATATAATAATACAAAATTGCCAAAAAGTCAACGGGAAACCGAATGTTTTCTATTGAAAAAAAGTCAGGTATGTTGTATAATATATTCGTAATCAATGCGAGAGGAGCTTTTATCATGACTGAATTTGAAAGAAACTCGGCAAAGGTCATTGCCGATTATGAATCACTTATCAACCGCCGCAACGTTAAATCGGGACGCTACAACGGCATTTATGACTGCTGGAAATACCCTGTGCTTACCGCTCTGCACGCTCCGTACATATGGAAGTACGATATGAATCCCGAAACAAATCCTCATTTTATGGAACGTCTCGGCATCAATGCTGTACTTAACTCCGGTGCGATCGAGCTTAACGGAAAGTTTTATCTTGTTGCCCGCGTTGAGGGCAGCGACAGAAAATCTTTCTTTGCAGTTGCAGAAAGCGAAAGCCCTGTTGACGGTTTCCGTTTCTGGGATTTTCCCGTTCAGCTGCCAGACACCTGCCCCGAAGAGACCAACGTTTATGATATGCGTCTGACAAAGCATGAAGACGGCTGGATATACGGCGTATTCTGCTCGGAAAGTAAGGACACTTCCTCCAATGACCTTTCTGCTGCTGTTGCGCAGGCAGGCATAGTCCGCACAAAGGACCTGAAAACATGGGAACGTCTTCCGAACCTGAGATCCAAGTCTCCTCAGCAAAGAAACGTTGTTCTTCACCCCGAATTTGTTGACGGAAAGTACGCTTTCTATACCCGTCCTCAGGATGATTTCATTCAGACAGGCTCGGGCGGAGGCGTTTGCTTCGGACTTGTTGAGGACATAACCGACCCTGTTATCTGCACGGAAGAGGTCGTTATCTCGCCGAGAATTTACCACACAATTACCGAGGTCAAAAACGGTGCGGGAGCTGTTCCCATCAAAACCAACAAGGGTTGGATACACATTGCTCACGGTGTAAGAAACACTGCGGCAGGTCTGAGATATGTCATTTATGTTTTTGCGACTGCTCTTGACGACCCTTCAAAGCTTATCGCTTCTCCGTCAGGATTGTTTATCGCTCCTCACGGATATGAACGCGTCGGAGACGTTTCAAACGTTGCGTTCACAAACGGCGCTATCGTTCGTGAAAACGGCGAGGTCTATATTTACTATGCTTCCTCGGATACGAGAGTTCATGTTGCTTCAACTACCGTTGAAAAGCTGGTGGATTATACATTTAACACGCCGTCAGACCCGCTTCGTTCCGTTGACTGCGTTAAGCAGAGATGCGAGCTGATTTCCAAAAATCTGGAGTATATGAAAAACAACAAGTAAAAAATTTTTGCCGGATTTTTAAAGAGCCGCCATATAGAAGTATTATAAAGCCGCTTTTGATACTATATGTCAAAAGCGGCTTTGCGTTATAATAAACTTAGTGATAAATTATAGTTTACGCTTGGTGACGTTAATATCAGGAAAACCATTGTAGGGGCGGCGTTTCGCCGCCCGTGGTTTACAGGTATTTTGTGTTGATTTTCGGGACGGGAAACCCGTCCCCTACAAAAATTAATGTTATATGCCGCTAAACTATAATTTACCAAACCGATACTTCAATTTACATTACAAACCGCCTGAGATGATTATTGACAACTTTGTATAAAGTTTTAAACAAATAATATCAAAAATTGTTTAAATATGCTTGCAATTTCATAAAATATATGCTATAATATTAATAATTTATTACTGAAATTTCCAATTTTATTCTTTTTAAAGGTGGACGGTTTATATTGAAAAAGCAGCAAAAGCAGCACAGTCTTGTTAACAGGATTTTAATTATTGTCTGTACAGCTATTTTTGTTCTTGGCGTTATAATTACTTCTGTTGACTCCAGAATGATATACACGGTTACCGAAAACAGCATCAAAACAGAAATCCAGTCAGCTGCCGAAACTATGAAAAATCTTTACGAACACGAACTTGATGTTTATGCGGACAGCTTTGAAATAAGTGCTGACGATTTTAACAGAATTATCGGATACATAAGCTGTTCAAAAGATGTGGATTTTACTATTTTCCATGGAGATACACGGGTTTTTACAAGTATTATCAATCCGGACGGAAGTTCGGCTGTGGGTACAAAAGCGTCTGAGGAGGTAATCGAAAAGGTCATAGGCGGCGGTCAGGAATATTTTTACAGCCGTGTAATGGTAAACGGTCAATTATATATCGGCTATTATATTCCGCTTTTCGACAGAAATAAAAACGTTTCGGGAATGTATTTTGCAGGAAAGCCTCTCGATTCGGCAAAAGCTAACTCTACTGCGGCAATGCGTACATTTATTTTGATATCTGCGGCTGTTCTGATAATTTCAACAGGAATTTGCTTCTTTTACCTTAAAAATATTATCAACGGAATGCTCGACATCAAACAGTATATCACAAAGGTTGCAAACGGCGATTTTACCGCTGCGCTTAGCAGCGCTACCATCAGCCGCTGTGACGAGATAGGCGATATAGGACGCAATGCCGAGATGCTTTGCGGTAATCTGAGAGATATGGTAGAACGCGACCCTCTTACATCGCTTTTCAACAGGCGCAGCTGCCGCCGCAAAATTCAGGAGCTTGATGAAAAAAGCATTTCTTATTCGCTTGTTATGGGTGATATTGACTTTTTCAAGAATATTAATGATAAATACGGGCATTCCTGCGGTGACGATGTTCTGAAAAGCATTTCCGCTATGCTGTCAAGTCATGCTGCCGAGAACGGCGGCTGGGCGGCAAGGTGGGGCGGAGAAGAATTTCTTTTTGTATATCCTCAGAAGGATATTGTTCAGGTCAAAAGTCTGCTTGACGAAGTCGCTGAAGAAATACGTTCAGCAAAGTACAATGGCAGCAATAACGAATGCTTCGGTGTTACTATGACATTCGGTGCTGCCTGCCATTTCCCCGATGAAAGTTTTGATGAAACTATATGCCGTGCAGATGAACTGCTCTACAAGGGAAAACAGTCCGGCAGAAACCGAATTGAAATTTAATGCTTTCTCTCAGAGCATGCCATTTTTCAAAGAATGCGGACTGATGTTCCGCATTTTTTTATTGAGATTTACCGAAAAGCTAAGAATTTTCCACCTTTTTACCTGCTTTGTATACTTACAAATTTATAATAGTGTGCTATAATATTTTCAGATAATCATTCGGAGGTAAACACTATGCTGAAACAGATAAATATTGAAAATGCACATCTTCTTCCGGGGCTTTTCAAGGAGCGTGCCGATGTAAACAGGGCATATCTTATGGAGCTGAAAACAGAAAACCTTCTCCAGAATTTCTACCTTGAAGCCTGCATCCGCACCGACAGGGATGTTCGTGAAATGCACCTTGGCTGGGAGTCTCCCACCTGCCAGCTGAGAGGACATTTTCTCGGGCATTGGCTGTCTGCTGCTTCAATGCTCATTGCACAGAATAACGACCGTGAGCTGAAAGCAAAGCTTGATATTATCATTGACGAGCTTGACCGCTGTCGGAAAATGAACGGCGGAAGATGGATAGGTTCTGTTCCCGAAAAGTATTTTAAAATACTTGAAACGGATGAGTATATCTGGTCGCCCCAATATACGCTGCACAAAACTCTGCTGGGACTTTACCACAGCGCAATGTATGCAAAAAATGAAAAGGCGCTCACGATTTTAAACAATGCCGCAGACTGGTATCTTGACTGGACTGCGGATATGCAGAACAAAAACCCCCACGCCGTTTACAGCGGCGA
>JBJESH010000316.1:0-2006 GCA_051882695.1 Oscillospiraceae bacterium
ACGCACGGTCATAGATATATTATAACAGATAATTGCTACATTTTCCATACCAAATCGCAGGAAATTTGCAAAGTCTTTTTTGTACACTTTGCACAATAAAAATATTTGTCTCCGAAACACGCCAAATCCGCTTGAAATTTCTGCGGAAATGTGAGATAATAAAGCATGCGGTGTTGCGCCGTATCGTGCCGGCAGACAGCTTTTTCCATACCTGCTCCGCCGCATATCCGATTCCGCAGATATACAAGGCATAAGTTATTTCATTTTCACGGCGGTGACGTTAACAATGAGATCCATCAAAACAAAATTCATTACCCTGATACTTGTCTGCGTTCTTTCCGCAGCAGCAGCCATAGGAACGGCAGGCACGATCATGTTCGGTTCCTATGCCGACAATGCTTCCGCACAGATAATGAACAAGACCTGTGAGAACGAGGCGGAAAAGATCAACAGCAGATTTATTGAAACAGAGCATTCCGTAAACGCCCTTGCATACCATGTCCTGGATCAGCTCAATTCACGGGACCTTGAAAGCAAGGAATATCTTCAGTATTATTCCGAGGAGCTTTCAAGAGCAGCCGTAAACTATGCCGTAGACGTAGAGGGCGTAATATCCGTTTACGTCCGCTTCAATCCCGATAAAACAGAATCTCCGACAGCAGGAGTTTTCTATATGCTTGACAGTGAAACAGGGGGCTTTAACGCCACTCCGATCACGGACATTTCCGCATACGACAAGACTGACAGGGAACACGTCGGCTGGTATTACGAGCCTATTGAAAACGGCGGACCCATGTGGATGAAGCCGTACCACAACGGCAACGTTGACGTCAATATGATATCCTATGTAGTTCCGCTTTTCAAAAACGGCGAGCCTATCGGTATCGTAGGCATGGATATTGAATTTGACGAGCTTTGCAGGGATATCTCCGAGATAAAGCTATATGAAAGCGGCTTCGCTTTCCTGCTTGATGAAAAGCTTGATACCGTCTATCACCCCTATATGGATTCTCCCGGCTATGAAGAATATGCAAACAAAAATAAGCGTGCCTTCAATTACCTCATTAATTCCGACTCAAGCGGCGAGCGCCTTTACGAATACAACTCTTCGGGTATTGAAAAAAAGCTTGCATTCCGTACCCTCAGCAACGGAATGAGACTTTTCATTACCGCGCCCGCCTCCGAGATCAATGCCGAAAGGAATATGCTGCTGGGAATAAATATCGCTTTTACGCTGATAATTTCCATTCTGGCAGTAACCTTCACCGCAATAATGACAGGCCGTATAGTCAAGCCGCTTATGGAGCTTAACTCGGCAGCAGAAAAGATCGCGGACGGCGACCTTGACGCCGAGATAACATGGCATTCTGCCGACGAGCTTGGAACACTTGCGGAAAGCTTCAGAAAAACCACGGCAGCTTTGAAAAAGAACGACAGCTGCATAAAGGAGATCGCCTACCGCGACGCTCTTACGGGAGTAAGAAATACCTCCGCCTACCACGAAGCAGTAAACCGTATCAATGAAAATATCGGAAACGGCGAAAAATTCGCCGTGGCAGTCTTTGACGTAAACGACCTGAAGCATACCAACGATAACTACGGCCATGCCTACGGCGACGCACTGATAACCGACGCAAGCATAGTTATAAGAAGAAGCTTTGAACCGGGCGCTGTTTTCCGTATCGGCGGCGACGAATTCGCAGTCATTCTCGAAGGCGAAATGTCCGGCAAATGCCCCGAGTTCATGGATAGATTCTATGCGGAAACAGAAAGCATGAACGCACTGGGAAAGCTTGATTTCAAGCTTTCGGTAGCGGCAGGCTATGCCGAGTTCGACCCGGAGACCGATGAAAGCTATCAGAGCGTTTTTGAGCGAGCCGACAGCGAGATGTATAAAAACAAAAAGGAAATGAAAGCAGTAAGAATATAACAGCGAAAAAACTCGGAGAATAAAAAGTTCGCCAGCCATTCAAAAACAAATGCTGACGCATTTGTTTCCGAGTTTC
>JBJESH010000317.1:0-1987 GCA_051882695.1 Oscillospiraceae bacterium
TTTGGCTTTGAGCCGGTCTTTGATCCCCTGCATGATGATATTTCTCGCTTTTACCGCATCTTCCTTTTCAAGCGGAGGCGTATCTCCAAGCGGATATTCAAGTCCGAGTCGTTCATACTTTACCCTGCCCATGTCGTGATACGGTAGAACATCCAGAGCCTTGAGATTTCGCAGTCCGCCTATGAAGTACCCCAAATCGTGAAGCGCAGCTTCGTCATAGGTAATTCCGGGCACAACAACATGACGTATCCACATTTCGATGCCATTTTCACAGAGATATTCCGCAAAATCAAGTATATTTGCATTGTCATGACCCGTCAGCTTTTTGTGGATTTCCGGATAAATATGCTTTATATCAAGCATAACAATATCGGTGCTTTTCATCAGGCGGTCAAACTTTTCAAGAGTCTGCGTATTTCTGCTGAAAGTCACGCCTGATGTATCAAGGCAGGTGTGTATTTTCCTGCGCTTTGCCTCCTCGAAAAGCTCGGTGACAAAATCTATCTGCGCCAAAGGCTCGCCGCCCGTTACGGTTATTCCACCGTTTTTCAGAAATTCCTTGCAGCTTTCCCAGCCGTTCATGATCTCTTCCACGGTAATTTCCCTGCCGCCGTCAAAGCTCCATGTATCCGGATTATGACAGTACAGACACCGCATGGGGCAGCCCTGCATGAACACAACGTACCGTATGCCCGGGCCGTCTACCGTTCCGCAGGATTCAATTGAATGAATATAGCCTTTGCGCATATATTTCAGCCTTTCACAAGTAATACTGATATCCTATTGAATTATGGGAATCTCTCGCCGCAAAACCGCATATATCAAAGCTTTTGCGGCGATTTCTTCTCCATAATTCTAATGGATATTAGTACAAATAATTTTAACGGTTTTCCGCAATATAGTTTGAAACACGGTTCTGGATAATATCCGCAACCTCCTGAGCCGACTTCTGACCTTCAAAGAATGCAGCGGCTTCCTCGCTGATGATCTCGGTTATCTTCTGGTCATAACGGCTTACGGCAGTAGTGGAATTGATAAGGTCAAGGATCTTCTGATTGTCGGCATCGGTATTTACGCCGATTTTTATTTCTTCGGAGCCGTTCCAGTAAGTAGGATCGTATTCCTGCTTCTCGCCGTTTTCATCGGTCCAGTACGGCTTTTCCTTTGCCTTTGCCATCATTTTTTCAAGTGAAGATTTTCTGACAGGATATCCATATGTGAACTGATCCTGATATTCTTCTGAAAGGAAATATTTGATAAATTCCCATGCACCCTCGGGGTTTGAAGCCTTTGAGGTAATTGCAATTTCGGTATTTGCAGTAAATGCTGAGCCGTTTCCTGCTGCTCCCGGATAACCCTTCAAGGTTATCGGCTCGCCGAATCTTCCCTGTTCAAGTTCGCGTATCTGGGTAAAGCCGTACATATATTCCATATTAAGCAGAGTTTTTCCGCTGCGGTACTGATTCTGCGATTCCTGCCAGTAGGAATCATCTGCGTAAAGTGAGTCGTAATCAATTTCCTTGGGGAAGCGGTTTGAAAATTCAAGTACTTTTATAAATTCATCGGAGTTGAATGAACATTCACCCGTAGTATAATTTATAAAGCTTCCGCCGCAGACATTGATAATAGAATTAAAGAAGTTATCTCGGCTCATTTCTGCTCCGAATATTGATTTATCGGGATTAGCGTCTGCAAGCGCAATAAATTCGTCCATTGTCCAGCCGGGATTTTCGCCGACTTCAGAAGCTTTGCCGACGATAGTCTGCATAGAAAAGCTCGGGATAAGCTCATACAGCTTGCCGTCAACCTCATATGCTTTCAGGACGCTTTCAACAAAATCGGAACGGTTAATGGTTTCATCATTGTCCATAAACTGATAAAGGTCTGCAAGAAGTCCCTTTGAAATATAGCTGTCTACAGGCAGGTTATTGTCAAGTACGATAATATCGGGCAGATTTCCCGAGATCATATCGTTATTAAGCTTTGT
>JBJESH010000318.1:0-1978 GCA_051882695.1 Oscillospiraceae bacterium
GCATAAAAGCATTCTGCGCTCCGACCTTATCTCCTCGTCCGAAGCGTATGGCGGTGATCGTAACTCCGCCTATGCTTGCCATTGCATTGAGAGCATTGGTCACAAGCACAAAGGGCAGAGCAAGATTTACCGCTCCGAGAGCCTGTATTCCTGCGCCGTTGCCCACGAAAATCCCGTCCACTACCGAGAACAGAAATACACAGGCGTTTGCAAGAATTGCAGGCGCAACATTTTTAAAGATAATTTTATTTTTTGACGTTTCCATATTTTTTATATACTTCCTTCCTAAAACAAAAAGAGCCCGGTTATCTTTTACAATAACCGGACTCACCCGACATCTTTTCTTCGACTTGACCATTGCGATGATCAGTCCTCCGATGACATCGTATATTCTTTTCTTATGTCCGAATTTGGACGATATACATTATAAGCCGAAATACGAAAAATGTCAATACCTTTTTTGAAAAAAATTATATAAAAGCTGCTGTTAATATGACCGAAAAAAGCAGCGCCGACATAATAAATACAGCCAGTTCCTTTTTGGGTATACGGGAATATTTATGCCTATATCTGAAAATCAATATCGTTAGTATTACTGCAAAAATAACGCCCCACAGTACGATATGTTTTACTATCATGTTTTCCTCACTCGCTTCTCAGCGCAATAACGGGATCCTTATTTGCAGCAACTCTTGACGGTATAAGTCCTGCTATCAAGGTAAGCACCACGCTGATTACCACAAGGATTATTCCTGCATTAAACGGAAGAACAGCCAAGCTGCTTATACCTGTCAGATTTTCAGCGATAATGCTTATTGGTATATTGAGGACAACTGTCAGACCAATTCCGATAATTCCTGCTGTAAATCCGACAATAGCTGTTTCAGCATTGAATACACGGGAAATATCCCTTTTGGAAGCACCCATACTTCTCAGAATACCGATTTCTTTCGTTCTTTCAAGAACGGAAATATATGTGATTATGCCTATCATAATGGAGGATACTATGAGCGAAATTGATACAAATCCGATAAGTCCGTATGATACAGCATCTATCATAGCTGTAACGCCCGACATAAGCAGTGCAACATAATCGGTATAGGATATTTTATCATCTTCAGAAGCGGAATTATTGTACTCCTCTATCAATTCGTCAATATATTCCTTATTTTCAAAGGACTCTGCATAAATATTTATTGCAGAGGGTGTTTCAAGGTCTGCCGCACCGATAGCCGTCAAGGTTTCTTTCAGTGTCGAACCTGATACGGTTGCAGGCATATATTCGTCATAATACTTTGCAAGAACGCTTTCGTCCGTAATTGCACCTGTCATTTTGTCAAACTCGGCTGCAACGGCTGCATAGCCTGCCGCACCGAAAAGATCGTCGGGAGAAGAAACGGAAGCCATAAGCTGGGAAACCTGCATTTTTGCCTGCTCCGCATATTTTTCCGTAACAAGCTTTTCAAGCTGTGTTCTCATAAGTTCATTCAGTTCTTCATCGGAATAATCTTCAAAATACGTTTCGGCGGCAGACTTTTCAAAGCCGTAAGAATTTGCGGCAAACTCGATTATAGAATCCCTTGTGGGAAAATTCTGCATATAAGTATTTACCGCATTGTCAAGATATTCTTCGGTCGGCTTTGACATAATTGATGTGTATATTTCGGTCTTTTGGACAGGTGTGAGCGTTCCGAAATATTCGGTTATCTTTTCTGCTTTGTATGTATCGTCGGGGTCAATTTCTTCCGTAATTGTAAAAGGAAGTCCCGTTAAAACGTCGTAATTTTCATTTTCGGGAAGAAGCTGCTCCTTGACAATTTCGCTGGTGGAATTTTTCTCTATAACATACTCTGTCAGCGCCGAAGTATATCCGATCGTGCCAAACATAGAGTTTGCGTTTGAAGCGGAAGCGGCATCGGGATTAGGACGGAGAATACCGACAAGCTTTAAATCATATCCATTCTCTATCAAAAGCTCC
>JBJESH010000319.1:0-1978 GCA_051882695.1 Oscillospiraceae bacterium
TCACCAAGCTCTTAATCATCAAGCTTGAGAACAGCCATAAACGCCTCCTGCGGTACCTCAACAGTACCAAGCTGGCGCATACGCTTTTTGCCCTCTTTCTGCTTTTCAAGCAGCTTTTTCTTTCGGGTGATATCACCGCCGTAGCACTTCGCAAGAACGTCCTTGCGCATCGCCTTTACAGTCTCACGGGCAATGACCTTGCCGCCTATCGCCGCCTGAATAGGTACTTCAAAAAGCTGACGGGGAATGTTGTCTTTGAGCTTTTCGGCAATTTTTCTTGCTCTGCCATAAGCGTTCTCCGCATGAACAATAAAGGAAAGAGCGTCCACTATCTCGCCGTTGAGCATAATATCCAGCTTTACAAGCTTGGACGGCGCATAGCCAATCATTTCATAGTCAAATGAAGCATAACCCTTTGTTCGGGATTTCAACGCGTCAAAAAAGTCGTATACTATCTCATTAAGCGGAAGCTCATAGTGCAGCTCCACACGGGTCTCGTCAAGATATTTCATATCCTTGAAAATTCCCCGTCTGCCCTGACAAAGCTCCATTATATTTCCAACATAGTCGCTGGGGGAGAGTATCGAAGCCTTTACCATAGGCTCTTCGGCAGAGGATATGACCGCAGGCTCGGGGTAATTTGTAGGATTGTCGATATAAACCGTCTCACCGTTGGTAAGATTTACTTTATAAATAACCGACGGCGCAGTTGTGATAAGGTCAAGGTTGAATTCACGTTCAAGGCGCTCCTGAATTATCTCCATGTGGAGAAGCCCGAGAAAGCCGCAGCGGAAGCCGAATCCCAGTGCAACCGAGGTTTCAGGCTCAAAGGAAAGGGAAGCGTCATTAAGCTGAAGCTTGTCGAGAGCGTCCCTCAAATCGCCGTAACGCGCACCGTCAGCAGGATAAATACCGCTGAATACCATAGGGTTAACTTCACGGTAGCCGGGAAGAGCCTCATCGCATGGGTTTTCAGCGTCGGTAACGGTATCACCCACCTTGGTGTCGCCGATAGACTTTATCGAAGCAGTGATATAGCCTACTTCTCCCGAATGGAGAATACCTGCGTTCACAAGGTCTGTAGCACCCATATATCCTGCTTCAACAACGGTAAACTCCGCACCGGTTGCCATAAGGCGGATAGTCTGCCCGATCTTTACTTCACCGTCAATTACCCTTACATATATAATAACGCCCTTGTAGCTGTCATAGAAGCAGTCGAAGATAAGCGCTTTAAGAGGATTTTCATTATTGCCCTTGGGGCAGGGAATGTCGGTAACTATTCTTTCGAGAACCTCTTCAATGTTAGTACCCATCTTTGCGGAAATTCTCGGAGCGTCCATAGCAGGAATGCCTATGACATTTTCTATTTCGCCGCAGACACGTTCGGGGTCAGCTGAGGGCAGGTCTATCTTGTTTACAACAGGCATAACTTCAAGGTCGTTTTCTATTGCAAGGTAGGTGTTTGCAAGAGTCTGAGCCTCAATGCCCTGAGAAGCGTCCACCACAAGAACAGCTCCCTCACAGGCAACAAGAGAACGTGATACTTCATAGTTGAAGTCAACGTGGCCGGGAGTGTCGATAAGGTTGAAAACGTAGCTGTTGCCGTCCTTAGCAGTATAGTTAAGACGTACTGCACGAGCCTTTATGGTGATGCCGCGCTCACGTTCGATGTCCATGTTATCGAGGAGCTGATCTTCCATATCGCGCTTTGCAACGGTAGAGGTAAGCTCTAAGATACGGTCGGCAAGAGTAGATTTGCCGTGGTCTATGTGAGCAATTATGCAGAAGTTTCTTATATTTTCCTGATTATATGACAAGATAACACTTCCTTTGTTCGTAGAGGATAATCTTATTTATTATAGCATAGAAAAGCGGCGTTGTAAAGATTTTTTTGGGTGTAGGACTGCTTTTTCGCAAGTATTGGATACGGGACAATGGATTATTCCGGTAAATCAGGATTTATTCAATTCGTAAT
>JBJESH010000320.1:0-1967 GCA_051882695.1 Oscillospiraceae bacterium
CTTCCGAGGCTGATTTATGAGGTTCTTACCAAAAGAAAAACAGCTGTTGATATTGCAGAACATTCGGATATTTCCGAAGAAATAAAAGCTGTGCGAAGTTCGGATTTCAAGGCGGGCGTTCCAATAATGTACGGATGCAATAATTTTTGCTCATACTGCATAGTTCCATATGTCAGAGGCAGAGAGCGAAGCAGACCGACGGAAGCTATACTTAAAGAAGTTAAAGAGCTTGCAGACTCAGGCTGCAAGGAAATTATGCTGCTTGGTCAGAATGTTAATTCATACGGAAAAACACTTGACGTTCCGGTCAGCTTTTCGGAACTTTTGCGTATGATCAATGATATAAACGGTGATTTTAAAATACGTTTTATGTCGCCGCACCCGAAGGATGCCACGAATGAGCTTATTGATACAATTATTGAGTGCGATAAAATCTGCAAGCATATGCATCTTCCTCTTCAGTCCGGAAGCAACCGGATACTTGAAGCAATGAATAGGCGGTATACTGCTGAAAAGTACATGGAAATCGTAAATTATGCAAGAAGCCGTATTCCTGATTTTTCATTCAGTACTGATATAATTGTGGGATTTCCTAATGAAACCGAAGAGGATTTTCAGGAAACATTGAAAATTATGCGTAAGGTAAAGTACGATAACATTTTCTCGTTTATTTATTCAAAACGAACAGGTACAAAGGCTGCGCTCATTGAGGATAAAACCACGGACGAAGAAAAGGGCAGACGTATGCGTGAGCTGTTAGAGCTTCAGCGTGAAATTTCATCGGAATTTTTCAAAAGATTTGAGGGTAAAACGCTTGATGTACTGTTTGAATCTGAAACGAAAAATAAAGGCATATTTACAGGAAAAAGCGATGAATTTATAATAGTTGAGGCAAGAACCGACAGTTCGGTGATCGGTCAGCGAAAAAAGGTTAAAATCACGAAAGCCTTTAACTGGGCTTTGCAAGGTGAGATTATAAATTAATTTTAAAGGAGATAATAAAATGAACGTAATTGACAAAGCAAGAGAACTTGGTAAAATGATTCAGGCGGATGAAAGATATGCGGCTTACTGCAAGGCAAAGGAAGCTAACGACAATGATTCTGAACTCCAGCAGATGATAAACGAATTTCAGATAAAGCGAGTTGAGCTTAATGCTGAGATGGCTAAAGAGGATCGCAGTGCAGAAAGACTTACTGCACTTGATAATGAGATCAAATCACTTTATGGAACGATCATGGCAAATCCGAATATGGCTGCATACAATGAGGCAAAGAATGCTATGGACGTTATGCTCAACCAAATAAATGTTGTTATCACATATTCCGCAAATGGAGAGGATCCCGAGACCTGTCCTACAGAAGAACCTCACAGCTGCGGCGGAAGCTGCTCTACATGCGGTGGCTGCCACTGATAAATTTTTTTGATGATAATTGACCTGCCGTTGTTTTTAGCGGCGGGTCAATCATAATAAATCAGAAAAAATACTAAAGAGAGGAGATGCTCCCTTGCGGGGGTATTGTTATAATTATGGCTATGCAGATTGATTTTGAGCGCCTTTCACCTATGATGAAACAGTATTTTGCCGTTAAAAACAAGTATAGGGAGCATATACTTTTCTTTAGACTGGGCGATTTTTATGAGATGTTTTTTGATGATGCAATTCTTGTTTCAAAAGAGCTTGAATTAACTCTTACGGGACGCGACTGCGGACTTGAAGAACGTGCGCCAATGTGCGGAATTCCGTATCATGCCAGTGAAATGTACATAAAACGTCTCATAGAAAACGGCCACAAGGTTGCAATCTGCGAGCAGCTCACCGACCCAAAGGACGCTAAAGGCGGAATAGTGGAGCGTGATGTGATAAGGATCGTGACTCCGGGTACTCTCACTGAAAGCACGCTTCTTGACGAGTCTAAAAACAATTATCTTTGCGCCGTTTTTGCTGACGAAGAGATGTGTGCTAT
>JBJESH010000321.1:0-7905 GCA_051882695.1 Oscillospiraceae bacterium
TATTTTGTTGATTTTAATAATCTTGATTATTTAAATCAAATTTATAAAGAAACAGTGAAAAATGAAAATGCAAATGATTTTGTGATATTCTGATGGGGATTCTATCTCATACAGGAACGGGCGGTCTACGATAAATTCTATTGGAAATTCTTCAATAGGAGCACAGCCGCCATCTGCCGCAATAGCTATAGTTGCTGCCGCAGCTTCCGTGCCCTCCTCATCGCATTTTATCTTCGCAGCCTGAATTACCTCGGAAATATACAGCTGTTCGTCGGAAATTTTGCCGAACTTTGCATTGTTCGGGTCAAAGGCTTGGGACACGCCGAGAAGCTGAAGCATTTCTTTCAGCGAGCCGCTGTAATCGCACTCAAACTTCGGCAGCGCAAGAACGACTTTCTGACTGGTGTAAGAAGCTTCAAGCTCGGCGGAAAGCTCTTCAAGGCTCATTTCTCCGATAATATCGGCAATGCTTTCCGTTTCGCTTATGGGCAGGTATACTTTCATTCTTGAGCCGTCCTTGTAAGGAAGTACCACCGATTTCAGCTTTTTGCCCTCGGCGTAATCAAAATCTGTTGTACCGAGATGCATGGTCGGAACCTGTTCTGTACCGTTTACACCGTAAAAATCCGCGTCATGGGTTGAATATGAATCAAATTCATACTGCCACTTATTGTTGAAATAGAGCGTATTTACCAGCGCCAGCCGTGCGCTTTCGTCAAGGGGCTGCGACAAAAGCTGAGGGATAAGCCCGTTTGTGTTTTCATTGACCCAGCCGTTCAGGTCATTCACAAAGCCTTGGGAGGTCAGGTCTGCGTTGAAGCTTTCGGCGCTCATAACGTCGGTCAACTCCTGCGAATAGCTTTCGTTCAGCGTTTCAAGCCTGTCAGATATCCATACCGAATTGTTCACGGTAAGCGTGCCGTCCTCACGGTCAAGCTCTTCAATGAGCCGTTTGCTTTCGGCTTTCATTGCTTCCGAGTCGGCATAACCGAAAAGCTCAAGCAGCTCCTTTTCGGTATTTTCCTCTGCTCCCAAAGCCGCCATATTCAACGCCAGCTTTGCGCTGAGCGGAGAGATAACAAAGTTTTCGTTTTCCTTTAAAGTCTCTTTCAGAAAAGCCACGTCAAAGCACCCGAAAATCTCGTCTGCGGTATATGCCGCTTCAACAGGCACAAATTCCGTTACGGGAACAGTCTCGGGAGCAGGTGTTCCGAAAGCTTCTTCAAGCTTGCCCTGAGAAATTTTACCCGTAAAAATTCCGCATCCTGCAAGAGTTGCTGTACTAAGCAGCAAAGCCGAGGATCTGCATAAGAGCTTTTTCATAATATACGTCCTTTCGTCAGTCTTTAAGTTCATGCCATTTTGCTACAAGATCGTTCACGTCTGCATAGGAAAATTTCATTCGGTCGTAGAAGAAATCGTCAACCTTGCCCTGGGGATAAATAACATCGGAAGAGTCAACATCAAGAGTCTGCCAGCCGTTGTGGAAAATCAGTCCGCCATCAAGAGTGCGCTCGATCTGGGGCGCATTCTCAAAAACAAGTGAATAGCCGTCTTCGCTGTTTTTCAGAGGAAGAACATAGCTGCGGTTTTCAAGCATAACATACGGCGTTGCGCTTATCAGCATGATATTTTCCGTTTCGCCTGTTTCAAGATTGTCTGCGGTAATTTCATAGCACATTGCACCGCTGCCGCTGCTGTAAACTCTGTCAATATAGGCGTTAACTATCATGTCTGTTTCAATCAGAACGTTTTCCTCAACAAAGAAATCATCTCCGACTGTTTTTCCGTCAGGAATTTCATATATCGGTTCTGCCTGAGCAAAGGAAAGCTGCTCATAATAAACGGTCTGAACATTGCTGCTTTCGTCTGAAGCTTCTTCCGCTCCTTCAGCAGCAAAGTCTGCTGTAATGGTGTCTTCTGCGGCTAAATTCTGTTCCGGAGCGGCGTCATTTGCCGCACCGTCCGCCTGAACTTCTGCATAATTTCCGTTATCCATTGAAGCTGTCATCTCTTCGTTTGAAATGTCAAGATTTCTTACCGCCACAGGTACAATGATCAGCGCCGCAATACACGCCGCAGTCAGCGCAGCAGTTTTTGTCATGCTGATTTTTCTGTGAACCGGCTTTGAAGTCACGCCGGATTCGGTCTTTTCCTCAAGACCGCTTTCAATTTTCTCCCAGAGAGCGTCCATGTCGGGCGCAGTATTCTCTGCATGAACCTTATATAATTCCTTTATCCTTTTCTCTGTCATACGGACTGCACCTCCCCGACAATTTTTCTCAGCTTGGAGATAGCATTCCGATACTTCCATGTAACGGTTCCAAGCGGTTTTCCGAGAACTGCGGCAATGTCCTTGAACGTCATATCTGCGAGAACCTTCATATTCACTATTTCCCTCTCGCTTTCATCAAGCCGTTCAAGAGCTTTTTCAACCGTCAGTTTCTCTGTAACGGTATCTTCGGTCGATACACTATCGGCAGGCTCAAAAGCCATGCCCTCATCGGTATCATCATTCAGGGTAAGCTGTTCATGCTTTTGCTTTTTCAGCAGATCCAAAGCCATATTTCTTGCGATCGTGACAAGCCAGCGCTTATGCTTGCCTCCGAAGCAATATGTATCGGCAATTTTCCACAGCTTTAAAAAGAATTCCGACGTAATATCCTCCGCGTCATGCGGATCATGCAAGATATGAAAAACACATTGATAAATTGTTTTTCCGTATTCGTCGTAAATTTCCCTCAGACCCTGTTTGTCGCCCTTCTGTATCATTGAGATACGGCGCTCAAACTGTCTGTCCGTCATACCGTTATCACCCCTTGCTAATATATATACTTTTCAACATGGTTCTTTTTATGGTGAAATTCTGCACAAATTTACAAAATATTTTTGTGCATCTTAAATCAATATACAATTATACCACAAAATAACAGTTATTACAACCATTTTATCGTTTTCTTAAAATACACAAAAAGGCTGCATAGGAAATTCCTGCGCAGCCTTTCTGTTTTTTCATACACAATATTATTTATACTAAAAACCATTTAAAAACTGTACAAAAAATTGAGCAAAATCTTGCGTATATGGATTATGCGAAGATTTTTTGTCTACAGTTTAATTGTTTTTTAGTATTATAGCTGTCAATAGAAAAAAATTTTTTCGGAAAATTGCCGGTTTATTTTATAAAAAGGCTCCGCACGTTAAAAAGCCGTACAGAGCCTAATTATTTATCAAATTTTCTTACGTCAGCAAAACAAAACGTACACGTTTTTCATACTCTAATTCATAAGCTCATGAAGCTCGTCGATCAGCTCCGCCGTATCGCGGAAAAACTGCGTGTTAAGGTTAGTTCCTGTGCCGCGTACATAAACCGTCAGCACATAAGGCTTGTCGCCGTAAATTATCGCTCCGTCGCCAAGAGTATAATAATCCTCCTGCGGCAGATATCCGTATTTTTCAGCAACAGTTTTATTTGGCAAAGCTGCGGAAAACATATCCCGATACTCCGAATTTGCAAGGCACTCTCTCATTAATCCGCCGTTTATGTGCTGCTCTGTGAAATAATAAATATCCTTAAAATAAACCGCTGTCTGACGGGCAGACATTCTGAACCAATAGTTTTCATCGGTCATTCGCTGCGGAAGTCCCAGACTTTTGGAATACTCATTGAAATCCTTGTAGCCGATATAATTATACAGCATTTTATATGCTGTATTATCGCTGCGTATGATTGCTGCGCGGATAAGCTCCTCGGCGGTAAACATTGTTCCGACAGGCTCGCCGTTTACAAGTTCGTATTGGCTGTTCAGCAGCTCATCGGTCATTTCATATTCCTGCGACAAGTCAATACCTGATCCGAGAATACTTCTTGCGTAGATCGCTTTTATAATGCTTCCGGATGAAAATTTTTCATCAGCATTATATTCGATGCTGCCGCCGCTTGACGGGTCGTAATACACCATACCTGCGTCTGCACCGTGCTTGCGCATAAGGCTGTAAAGCTCGTCAATTATCTCCTCTCCCCTGCCCTCAGGAATATCAAGTCCCAGCACAGTTATGTCAAGTTCTGTTTCGGGATAGCTTGTTTCAAATGCAGCGGCAGGATTTTCAATTTCACCGTCTGTAAGAGCAGGCTGAGTTTCTTCGGCCGTAGTTTCAACCGGCGGCTCAGTAATCGCGGCAGTTGTTTCCGCAGGTTCAGCACCTTTGCTTACAGTTATCTTAACAGTAGTATTGCCTTTGATATACTCTTCCCCTGCTTCCGGCTCCTGCGATAAAACTGCTCCTTCAAGGAATTCGTCTGAATACTCTGCGTCCGTTATTTCAAGGGTAAAAAATCTCTCATAGCACGCCTGAACTTCTTTATAGCTGTAACCAACAATATCCGGCATTATCTCGAATTTATCTTCAGAAAGCTCGGCGGGTCTGAGGAAAAGGTATGCTGCAATTCCTGCCATTATCAGAAGCGAGATTATAATAATAACTATACTTACTATTTTTTCTTTTTCATAAGCATTCTTCAATTATACCCCTCCCGGAACCGTTATTCAATAGCTTTAAGTGAAGTCGCCATATCAATTTTTTTCAGTCTGAAGTATAATGTTACATTTACCAGAAGCGCAAACAGAAGCGTAAGCAATGCCGCTTCGGCAAAGCAGTAAAGCGGTATTTCCGACGAGAACATTACCGAATCTACCTCTGAGGTTTTGATAACAAATTTTTCAAGCCATACACCAAGTCCCAGACCTGCAAGTGTTCCCAAAATCGTGAGAACAATATTTTCACGGTAAACATATGCAGCAACTTCCCCATCATAAAAGCCGAGGACCTTTATAGTTGCAAGCTCACGAATACGCTCGTTGATATTGATATTGGACAGATTGAAAAGCACCACAAATGCAAGCGCTCCTGCCGCAACGATTATTACAACGATTATCATTGAAAGACTGCTTACAAGGTCGCGGAATTTGTCTCCGCCATTTGAAGAATAAGACACCGCAAGAACTGTATCGTTTTTGATGATAACAGAAGAAAGCTCGTCCTTCTTGGAAGTATCAGTCATTTTTATAAGTATCATATTACTGCGCAGACTGTTGTCAAATCCTGCTTTTGCATAGGTCTCATCAGTCATGTAAACATAGTTGAAGGTATAGTTTTCGCATATACCTGTTACCTCCAGCGGATATCCCTCTTTGAAATAAACGCTGTCGCCAACAGTTACTCCAAGCAGACGGGCTATTTTCTCGCCGAGAATTACTCCGTCATCGGAAATAGTTACGCCTTTCCTGCTTTTGCGCTCATGCAGATCAATAAAACGGCTCAGATCGTCTTTATTTTCGGGAACAAGCAAATATACCTCATACTTATCGGAACTGTCGCTTGAAATATCAACTGTTTCCTGCATTATGAACATTTTGTCGGAGACAATGTCTGTACTGTCCATATCATCTGTTACCGAAGCATAGGCTTCATCATCAGCATTTTTATCGAGAGCTATAATTGCGTCATATGTGAAAATATCGCCGTACTGCTTGTCAACTATAGACGTTATGGCATACTGCAGTCCGTAGCCTGCCAACAGCAAAGCTGTACAGCCTGCAATTCCCACTACTGTCATAAGCAGTCTTGCCTTATAGCGGAAAAGATTTCTGAACGTTACCTTTGTAGTGAATTTAAGCCTATTCCAAATGAAAGAAATGCGCTCAAGGAAAATTCTTCTGCCGTTCTTTGGCGGCTTGGGTCTCATAAGCTGCGCAGGACATGAAACAAGCTCCTGTCTGCTTGCAAAAAGCGCAGAAACACCCGTACACAGGCAAGCTGCCAGAATACATCCTATTGCATAATCCCATCTGAAGGGAACGATAACATACGGTTGACTGTACATTGCCTGATAGCATTTGAAAATTATCGGCGGCAGAGTATTAAATCCGATAAGCAGACCGATAAATCCTCCCGGAATGCTTGCAGCAAGGGCGTAAAGGACGTACTGCGAGATAATAGAAAATCTGCTGTAGCCAAGAGCTTTCAGAGTACCTATCTGTGTACGCTGCTCCTCTACCATTCGTGTCATTGTTGTACAGCACACAAGCGCCGCAACCAGTATAAAGAAAATCGGAAATACATTCGCAATTGCATCTATGCGGTCACAGTCCAGAGCATAGTTTGAATAAGACGGATTATAATCCCTGTCAAAAACATACCACTTTGCATCATCGATCTCATCGTGAAGCTCTTTTTCGGCATCTGCAATCTCTTTTTCACCGTCTGAAATTTCCTGCTTTGCATCGGCTACTTCTTTTTCGCCGTCTGCGATTTCCTGTTTGGCATCGGCAATTTCCTTTTCAGCATCGGAAAGCTCTTGCTTTGACTTTTCTATTTCAGCTTCTCCGTCAGCAATTTCCTGCTTTGCATTATCAAGTTCAGTACGGGCAGATGCAAGATTTATATCCATTTCCGAAACATTGTTTTCAAGTCCTGCTATATACTGCTCCAGACCTTGCTTTGACATTGCTTTTGTGCCGTCGTCATAAGCGGCAGGGATCATCATATATCCCGTAAGAAGCTGCTGCAAGGTTTCATCAGCATCAAAAAAATCGCCCTTGTCAAGTTCATTTACAATCTCTTCAACAACGTCAGCGCTTTCAGCCGCATTTGTTTCATATTTTGAAATAACTCCGTTAAGCTGTTCAATAACAGCGTTTAAATTGTCCTTGGCACGAAGTCCGTCGTTGTATTCTGTTTCGCCGTCGGCAAGCTGTTCCTTTGCGTCTGCGATTTCAGCCTCCGCATCGGCTATCTCTTTTTTTCCGTCCGTGATTTTCTGTTCGTTATCGGCAATTTCTTTTTTACCGTCAGCAAGCTCCTGCTCAGCGTCGGCAAGCTCTTTTCTGCCGTCCTCAAGCTCTGCCTTAGCGTCGTTTATCTCCTCGTAAGCCTCGTCGGTAATGACACCTTTGCGGTGTTCTATCTGCTTGTCCGCAAAAGCTTCAAGGATATCGGTATTCCGTGAAATTATGTCCTCATACTCGCTGCTGAAGGGGTCAACGCCGTCCGCTTCCGAAAGGCTGATGTACATATCAGTATAGACCTCATATGCAAAATCCGCCTCGGGAATGATCGCCCAGCCGTTGATAACGCCGTTGCCTATCGTTGTACTGCCCCTGTCAAAGGAAACATAAACGGGAGATTTTCCTTTTCCCACAACGGTATACTCGCTTCTGCCAACTATATCGGAAAGCTCTTCTCCGTCGCCTGTTTCAATTTTAACGGTATCACCTACATTAATATTGTCCGAAAGACGTTCATCAACAAAAATTTCGCCGCTTTTTTCGGGAAGTCTTCCGTTTGTAACATACGGCTTATTTATTCCGCTGTCCGGATCATAAGAATAGAGCTTTACGATTTTTTCATTTTCATCTTTTCCGCTAAGCATAATATCTGCTGAGTAGCCTGTGTAAATTTCATCGGAAATTCCAAGTGCTTCAGCTGCGGAGACATCTTCATCGTCAAGACCAAGTTCGGACATTATATGAAAATCGGCAAGTCCCTGCTTATCAAGATAATCGGCAGCACTTAGCTTCATATCCGGACCTGCGGACTTTACTCCTGCAAAGAAGCCGCTGCCTATGGCTATGATCGCCATAATTGCTATAAAACGGCTTTTAGTATTTTTCACGCTTCTTAGCGTATTCAAAATCAGCTTTTTTTTCATCAGACTACCTCGGCTTACCATTCAATAGTATCAACGGAAACAGGGTTGTCATTAAGCGTAACCTTTGAAACCTTGCTGTTCTTGATTTTTATAACTCTGTCCGCCATGGGAGTTATCGCCTGATTGTGGGTAATAACAACAACGGTCATACCCTTTTCACGGCATGTATCCTGCAAAAGCTTGAGGATAGTTTT
>JBJESH010000322.1:0-1944 GCA_051882695.1 Oscillospiraceae bacterium
GTAGTTCTGAACAAAAAGGACTTTCAGCTTGTCCTTGGTTTCGGGGTCATTGTTCACAAGCTTTGCAACCTCGTTGATATACTTGATAATACCCTTTGCTCTGCGGTAAGCAGGTGCAGCCTTCGCGCCGAAAATAAAGCAGGTAGGCTGCAGATCGGGCAGCTTGTGTTCTTTTATCTGGAAGTACAGGTCAACGATAGAGAACGCATTGAGAAGCTGTCTCTTGTATTCGTGCAGGCGCTTTACCTGAATGTCAAACGCCCAGTCAGGGTCAAGCTCAACGCCCTCATGCTTCTTGATGTACTCGCAAAGCTGAACCTTCTTTTCACGCTTGATATCCATGAAGCGGCGGATAGTTTCTCCGTCGTCAACGAACTTTTTCAGCTCTGCAAGTCTGTCAAGCTCTGTGACCCACCCGTCCCCGATCTTTTCTGTAATAAGGGAGGACAGCTCAGGGTTGCAGAGACCTATCCAGCGGCGGGGAGTGATACCGTTAGTCTTGTTCTGGAAGCGGTCGGGGAATATTTCATACCAGCCCTTGAGAACGTCATTCTTGAGAATATCGGTATGAAGCTGAGCAACGCCGTTTGTATGAGAGGAAGCGAAGATAGCCATTCTCGCCATATGGATACGGTCGCCGTCAAAAATGCGCTTAGTGTTTATCTGCTCCTCGGTCTGACCGATAGAACGCAGATATTTTTCAAGATGTGCGTCGATCATCAGCACAATTTCATAAATGGTAGGAATAACGCTTCTGAACAGGTCAGCGCCCCACTTTTCAAGAGCCTCGCCCAGAACGGTGTGGTTGGTGTAGTTGCAGGTCTTCTGTACGATATCGAATGCCTCGGTAAATGACATTCCCTCCTTAAACATGAAAATTCTGATAAGCTCGGGAATTGCAACCGTGGGGTGAGTATCATTAAGCTGGATAGCATACATTTCCGCAAATTTTGAGAAGTCGTTTCCGTGAATCTTTTTGTAGCGGCGGATAATATCCTGAATAGAAGCGGACACGAAGAAATACTGCTGCTTCAGACGGAGTCTCAGACCCTTTTCGGTATTGTCATTGGGGTAGAGTACGTTTGATACTGCCTCTGCAAGAATAGTGCTTTCGCTTGCGCCCACATAGTCCTGATTGTCGAATTTGCCGAAATCGAAGCCGCGGACAGGTTCGCTCTGCCACAGGCGGAGAGTGTTTACAGCCTTTCCGCCGTAACCGATTATAGGCACATCATAAGGCACAGCCATAACGGACTGGTCTGCGAAATCGACCTTGACAGCCTCATTTTCTGCTCTTACGCTCCATGCGTCGCCGTAATCAAGCCATGCATCGGCGCTTTCCTGCTGGAAGCCGTTGCCGATCGACTGCTTAAAAAGGCCGTACTTATAACGTATACCGTAGCCGTTGAGAGGAATATCATGAGCTGCAGCAGAGTCAAGGAAGCAGGCTGCAAGTCTGCCCAGACCGCCGTTGCCCAGCGCAGCGTCCTCGATATCCTCAAGGCAGTTGATGTCAACGCCCTGCTCGGAAAGTATCTCTTTAGCTTCGTTGAGAAGTCCTGCGCAATAGAGGTTGTTGAACACAGCGCGTCCCATGAGGAATTCGGCTGAGAGATAATAAGCACGGCGCTTTTGGTTGTGACGCTCTTCGGTTCTGTCCCAAAGGGGGATTATCTCGTCCATAACTGCACGGGAAAGGGCATTGTGAAGCTGTTTTGGGGTTGCTCTTTTTATGTCGGTACGTCCGTCAATGCGGAGATTTTCGTTTATTTTTGCCAGAAACTGTTCTTTATTCATTTTTACGCCAGCCTTTCAATAGTATAAAATCATATACATTTTAGCACATTTTTGTAAACCATGCAACTATTTTATGCAGACTTTGTGCAGATTAAACATTTGAAACATTAATTTTTCTACAAAGCATGATTTGAGTCTGTACCATTT
>JBJESH010000323.1:0-7772 GCA_051882695.1 Oscillospiraceae bacterium
GGTAATGATGCCGTTTATGACGCTGATAATGAACGGCATAAGCGTGCTTATCGTTTGGTTCGGCGCAAAAGGTATTGACAACGGTGAAATGCAGGTCGGCGACATGATGGCGTTCCTGACTTATACAATGCAGATAGTAATGTCTTTCCTTATGCTGACTATGATCTCGATAATGCTTCCGAGAGCTGCTGTTTCGGCAAATCGTATCAACGAAGTTCTTGAAACAGAACCCTCTGTGGCAGACAAAGAAAATGCTTCATCTGAAGGAATTACAGACGGAAAAGTTGTTTTTGATGATGTTTCTTTCAGCTACGGCGATTCCGAGGAAAATGTCCTGCATCATATCAGCTTTACCGCAAATCCGGGAGAAACTACTGCCTTTATAGGAAGCACCGGCAGCGGAAAGTCAACGCTGATAAATCTTATTCCGCGTTTCTTTGACGTAACAGAAGGCAAAATTACCATAGACGGTACGGATATCCGTGATTTTACACAGCATTATCTCCGTGAGAATATCGGTCTTGTGCCTCAGAAGGGTGTGCTTTTCAGCGGTACTATTTCGTCAAATCTTCGTTTCGGAGATGAAAATGCTTCTGATGAACAGCTTGAGGAAGCAGCTTCAATTGCTCAGTCCACAGACTTTATAGAAGCTAAACCCGAGAAATATGAAAGTCCCATTTCTCAGGGAGGTACCAACGTTTCAGGCGGACAGAAACAGCGCTTGTCGATTGCAAGAGCAATAGTTAAAAAGCCTAAGATATATATTTTCGATGACAGCTTTTCGGCTCTGGACTATAAAACCGACGCAGCCCTGAGAAAGGCTCTTAACGAGCAGGTCGCAGGCTCTACCGTGCTTATAGTTGCACAGCGTATCAGTACGATACTTCATGCGGATAAGATAATTGTTCTTGACGAGGGAAAAATTGCAGGTATCGGAACTCACGAGGAGCTGCTTGAAACCTGTGAAATTTATGAGCAGATAGCAAGCTCGCAGCTTTCCGAGGAGGAGCTTAAACGCGGCAAGAATTCGGGAAAGGAGGCTGATTAATATGGCAGAAATGAACAGACCGCCCAGAAGAGGACCGCACGGTCCACACGGCCCCGGACCGGGTCCCGTTGAAAAAGCAAAGGATTTTAAAGGAACAGTTCGCAAGCTTATTAAATATATAGCACAGTATAAAGCTGCAGTTATTGCCGTAATGATTTTTGCTGTGGGAAGCACCATATTCAATATTGCAGGACCAAAAGTACTCAGCAACGCCACAACAGAAATTTTCAACGGACTCGTCAGCAAGGTTCAGGGCGGAGATGGTATCAATTTTGAGAAAATTGCTGAAATAATCCTTCTGGTTATGGGAATGTATGTCCTGAGCGCATCATTCGGATTTGTTCAGGGCTGGCTTATGACTGGCATTTCTCAGAAAATGACTTACCGTATGCGTAAAGAGATTTCCGAAAAAATACACCGCATACCGATGAAATACTATGAAAGCAACACCCACGGCGAAGTGCTTTCAAGGGTAACAAATGACGTTGATACCCTTGGCATGAGCCTTAACCAAAGCATTACACAGCTGATAACATCAGTAACAACAATTATCGGCGTATTGGTTATGATGCTTTCAATAAGCTGGATAATGACGCTTATAGCGCTTGTTATTCTTCCTATATCAATGATTCTGATAATGCTCGTTGTAAAGAAATCGCAGAAATATTTCAAACAGCAGCAGGAGTATCTTGGTCATGTCAACGGACAGGTTGAGGAAATTTACGGCGGACATCTTGTTGTAAAGGCGTTCAACCGTGAGGAAAAGGCTCTTGAAGAATTTGAGCGGGACAACCGCGTGCTGTATAAATCAGCAATGATGTCACAGTTCCTTTCTGGTATGATGCAGCCGATAATGCAGTTCGTTGGCAACCTCGGATATGTTGGCGTTGCTGTAACGGGCGCATGGCTTGCTGTAAAGGGTACTATTTCTGTCGGCGATATTCAGGCGTTTATCCAGTATGTACGACAGTTCACCCAGCCTATAACCCAGATAGCACAGGTTTCAAATATGCTTCAGTCTACTGCTGCGGCGGCAGAAAGAGTATTTGAGTTCCTTGAAGAAACAGAGGAGCAGAACAATTCCGAGAATCCAATTTCTCCATCTGAAATTCAGGGCAATGTTGAATTTGAACACGTCCGCTTCGGTTACGACCCGGAAAAAATTATTATCAGCGATTTCAGTGCAAGCGTGAAAAGCGGTCAGACCGTTGCAATAGTAGGTCCGACAGGTGCAGGAAAAACCACAATGGTCAAGCTGCTTATGAGGTTTTACGATGTAAACAGCGGTGCTATCAAGGTTGACGGTCATGATGTCCGTGAATTTGACAGAAGCGGACTCCGTGAGGCATTCGGTATGGTATTGCAGGACACATGGCTTTTCAACGGCACGATAATGGAAAATATCCGTTATGGCAGACTTGACGCAACCGATGAAGAGGTCATTGCTGCCGCAAAAGCGGCTCACGTTGACCACTTTATAAGAACGCTTCCCGACGGGTATCAGACCGTTCTTAACGAAGAATCAGGCAATGTTTCGCAGGGACAAAAACAGCTTCTTACAATTGCCCGTGCAATTCTTGCGGACAACAGGATTCTGATTCTTGACGAAGCTACAAGCTCTGTAGATACGCGAACGGAGATCCGTATCCAGAAGGCTATGAACAACCTTATGAAGGGCAGAACAAGCTTTGTTATCGCTCACCGGCTTTCAACTATACGCGACGCCGACCTTATACTTGTAATGAAGGACGGCGACATTGTAGAGCAGGGAAGTCATAATGAACTTATCGCCAAGAATGGATTCTATGCGGCGCTTTATAATTCACAGTTTGCAGAAGCATAAAAAATACGGTCACGGAAAAATGATTGTTCTTTCCGTGACCGTTTATTATGTTAATGTAAGGTCATTTGCAGATTCCGTTAAACGGAAGTCAGCATTACTTGCAGTTACCGCGGAAGCAGTTGAGAATGAAAGAAATGATCTCGAAACAGTTCATTTTTTGTACCTCCTGATTTATTTCCGTTACGGTTACAAAACGGTAACGGATTAATTAGATTATAACAAAAGGGTTACAAAAAATCAAGCTGTAAGTTATGGAAACAGAGGGTCAAATACCCATGTCTGCCTTAACCATTTCCGTCATAAGCTCACTTACACGTTCAGCACCGTTAGCATTGCACCATTCGGTAATTTCCTCCCACTTTTGGTCGAACTCCTCAGCAGGGGAGGTAATGGCGTTAGGAACCTCAGTTTTTACATAGGTTTCAAGACCTTCAAGGAGTATTGCTGTTTCGCTCAGAGCAGGTATTTCCATGTCGCTGACAAGCGTGCGGTTTATTACGGGAAGAACATCTCTCTGAGGGAAAAGCTCTGCGAAAAGGTCAATGCCGTAAGCTTCAGCAGCAGCTTTTTTTGGCTCATTATAAGACGATATATATTTTTCCGCAGCCGCTGAATAGAATGTTCCGTCAGGCTTTCTTTCGGTAAGTCCTCTCATTGGGAAGGGTTCGGTGAAAAGTCCTGCTCCTGTATCTGCCGGATAACTGTCGGAATCCGGAGAAAACTCAGCATTAATGCTTTCCGTACCGAAATTCACAAGCTCCTGCGCTTCGTCTCCGCACCACCAGTCAAGGAAACGGAAGGCTCTTTCAGGTTCATTGCATGAAGTCGTTATAGCGATTCCGTCGGCAGGCGAGAAGCCGTAATCGGCAAGAAAAGTTACCTTTGTATCGCTGTCAAGCGCAACTGGGAGAGGACAGTATGTTCTATCGTATTTAGCTGCCGCTTCAAGCTTTTCTTCGGCAGGGGAGTAATCTGCATAATAATCGGCAATTGCGGCAGTATTTCCAAGAGCGATCCTGTCGAGATAAGCGTCATGCTTCAGAGAAAAGGAATTTTTATCAAGCACACCTTCGTTATACATCTGATTAAGCCATTTAATAAATTCTCCGGTGCGTGGGTCGGTCCATTTGTAAACAGCCTCGCCTGTTTCGTTATCAACGAGAAACTCTCCGTCATTAGGATATCCAAGAACGTAATTCACTCTTGCACTTACGGTGTCAAGCCATTGATTCCTCGGAGAGCCGCAAAGCAGCAGTCCCGTACATTCGGGATGGTTTTCCATATATTGTTTCAGACATTCGCCAAGCTGTTCAAGAGTGGTAATTTCGGGATATCCAAGCTCCGCAAGAACTGCATACTGTATCTGAAACGTTCCGTCAGCGGTAAATTGTGCAGGCGAAGAACCTCCCGTTCCGAATGTGTATATTTTGCCGTCTGAGTACCTGAGTCCGTCAAGCTTTTCACCGTAAAGGGCAGGGAAGAACTCTCCTATGCTTTCAATGTAAGCGTCAAGAGGAACGAGCATTTCCGCAGAGATAAGTTCTTCTGTACGTTCTCCTGCATAAATAAGGTCGGGAAGCTTTCCGGAAGCTGTCAGAATGTCAAGGTCAGTTTCACCGTCCGGGCGTGTAATTTCAAGAGTAACTCCCGTGCGTGCGGTAATTTCGGCGGCTATCGGATCATCAAAGCTGATACTGTTTTCGCTGTCGTTAATAAAAAGCGAAAGAGTAATGGGCGATGTGTCCATCGGAGAAATATTTTTTTCGGTTTCTGTTGTTTCTGCAGAGATTTCGGTGCTTTGAGACGTTTCTGAAATACTTTCAGTTACCGATGTTTCTTCAGAAGCATTGCCGTCAGAGCAGGCGCAGAACTGCGCTAAAAGTGCGGCGGATATTATAATTGAAAAATATTTTTTTGCTTTTATTTTCATTTCTGATCTCCTAAATAATGAATTATGATATCTTTTTGCATAAGACTGTATATAAATTACTTTATCACAAATTTCTCGTTATCCAAATACAATAATTACACATGATTTATTGTAAAAATTAAATATTCTGTGATATATCTGAAAAAAATATTGTGTAAAATACTGGAATGTGAAAAATATGCTTGAAAAATGTTTTATGCTGTTGTATAATTATAAAGTATGATATTTTTAATTTAGGAAAGGTTTTTTATGTCGCATAATCTTATGTCACATAACAGCATTAGATCTTCACCTGCCGATATTGCCGCAAATATTGCAGCAGTTCTTTTAACGGCAGTCGTTGCAGTATTGCTTTGTATATATTTTTTAAAGCAGAACGGTTTGATCGATGCTCCGTCTGATGGAGAGATACCTCATGTAATAGGTATGGAACATACTGATGAAGCGTCTGCTGCGACCGAAACAGTAACTGAGTCTGTTTCACAAACAGAAACTTCTGTTGTATCGGTTACAGAGCCTGCTCAAACTGTTGTAACCGGAGATTTTACCCCGGAATTTTTTGAAAATGTATTCATAATAGGCGACTCACTTTCAATCGGATTTGTAAATTATGAGTATCTCAAGCCTGAGAATGTTTTTGCGCAGGTGGCAATAACCCCATCATCCGTAATGACAACTGAAATTGACGGAGTTTCAGTATATGAAAAGGCGTCGGATTTTGATCCCGAGTATATCTGTATAATGCTTGGAACTAACGGACTTTCTTATCTGAAGGGCAGTTATATGGCGGAAAAAATGAGCGTATTTATCGATGAACTGGAAAAGATCTGTCCGGAAGCTCAAATCGTTCTTGTGTCCATTCCGCCGGTTACCGAAAAGCATGAATCCGAGAAGCCCGAAAATGTAGAATTGATAGTCAGATATAACGAGCATATAAAAAAGCTTGCTGCTGAAAGGTCTTTGGTTTATGCGGATACGTTTCCTCAGCTTTGCGATGAAAATGGCTATCTTGCTTCCGACTATGCAGAAACAGACGGTCTGCATCTTAAAATTCATGCGTATCCTGTAATACTCAGTACGATTCAGTCGGCAGTAGAGAATAATACGATACCGTCACTTGACGATATTTCGGAAGAACTGCTTGTTGATATTGAGAGTGAAACTGATGGATCAGAATCAACAACTTCGCAAACAGAAATTACTTCTGTGACACAAAGCTAAACAATTACAAAAAATTAATTGAAAGGATTTTAGATATGAGAAAATCAATTATTGCAATTTCACTTCTTTCAGCGCTTCTCCTTACCGCCTGCGGAAGCGAGCCTGAAACAGTTCAGGCGGGCGGAACTGTGGAAACTTCAGATACCGTTTCGGCAACGGAAGAAACTCCTGCGGCATCGGCAACAGCAGCTGATATCACGGCTGCCGTTATGGCAGAAATAGAAATTCCTTCCGCTGTTGAAAAAAATGCAGAAAATATCGGTGCATTCTATGATATTGATACATCTGCCGTATCGGAAATGTCGGTTTTTATCTGCGGAAGCGGAGCTTATCCCGATGAGCTTTCGGTATTTAAATTCAACGATGCAGACAGCGCAAAAACGGGCGCAGAGGCAGTTCAGAAACGTTTGGACGACCAGATCGCACTTTATACTGATTATACTCCCGATGAAATGTATAAGCTTAACGATGCGGTACTTATAACAAAGGATAACTGGGTAATTCTTGCAGCTTGTTCGGATAATGCCCGTGCAAAGGAAATTATTGAGTCTATTCTGTAAAAATACATACCTTTTAATACCTGTAATAACCTGCCCCGTATTCAGCATAAAATAAAGTTAAAGCTGAAAAGAAACGGGCGGTTGGATGGATAAAAAAACAATAAAAACGATACTTTTTACGGCTTTTCTTGCGGCAGCTCTTGTAGCCGCCGCAGTTAAGCCTGAATTTTTTTCAGGAATACTTTCAAAGGCGTCGGCGCTTCTTATGCCCGTGATTATTGGCGCTGCAATAGCTTTTGTCATGAATATTCCTGTTATGAAGTTTAAAAAATTTTTTTCACGGATATTTAAACGTGCGGGTGAAAGAACACTTAATATGCTTTCAATAGCATCAGCATATGTTTTCCTTATTGCCATAGTAACGGGAATAATATGGGTGATAGTTCCGAGACTGATTTACTGCATAACACTTTTTATCAGTGATTTTGACCGTTATTACAGTAACTTTATAGGATATTGCAGCAGACTTGAAAGCAGCGATACTCTTGGGATTTTCTGCGCTTTAAAGAATGCTCTTGAGGGACTGAATAAAAAAATTCCGCAAATGCTTGAAACGACAGCAGTAAAAACTTCTGAACTGGCAAGCGGAATTGCAAAACTGCTGATCGGATTTGTAATTTCAATTTATATTCTTATCGACAAAGAAAATATACGCTGTGGTACTGCACTTATAGTACGGCATATCTCCGGAGAACGTTATGAAACTGTTTGCAGACGTTACCGAATGGTATATGAAATATTCAGCCGCTTTGTTGTAGGGCAAATTTCAGAAGCTGTGATACTCGGTGTGCTTTGTTTTATAGGTATGACTATTTTCAGATTTGAATATGCATTGCTTATAAGTACAATTATCGGCATAACAGCATTGATTCCGGTTATCGGAGCAATAATCGGCACAGTGCCGTCTGCACTGTTGCTGTTTATGATAAATCCGATACGGGCAGTGTGGTTTGTAGTATTTATAATAGTGCTTCAGCAGCTTGAAAATAATTTTATTTATCCTAGAGTAGTAGGAAAAAGTCTCGGCATACCTCCGCTTCTGGTGCTTCTGGCAATACTTCTGGGAGCAGGAATAGCCGGTGTGACAGGAATTTTGCTCGGAGTGCCGCTTATGTCTCTCGCATATGCTGTTTTTAAGGAGAAACTGTGCGAGGATAAGAATTAGTATAA
>JBJESH010000324.1:0-1917 GCA_051882695.1 Oscillospiraceae bacterium
AATAGGACGTCGGGTTTTTATGTCGATACGCATACCCAAAAGCGTGTTGATAAGCGATACTGCGTCTGCGCCCTCAGCTTCAACAGCCTTTGCAATTTCAGCAATGTTAGTAACATTCGGAGAAAGCTTCATCATAACCGGCTTGCTTGTGGCTGCTCTGACAATTTTTGTAATAGAAGCCGCACCCTCGCAGGTCACGCCGAAAGCAGCGCCGCCTGCCTTTACGTTGGGGCAGGAAATATTAACCTCAATCATGTCAACATCGGTTTTATCAAGCTTTTCCGCAATTTCGCGGTACTCGTCAGCAGTAGAGCCTGCAATATTGGCAATAATCACTGTATCTTTGGTTTTAAGATTAGGCAGTTCAATTTTGATGAAATGGTCAACGCCGGGATTCTGAAGTCCCACGCTGTTGAGCATTCCGCTTGGAGTTTCCGCAATTCTCGGAGGAAGATTGCCGTTGCGCTTTGTACCGGTAGTACCCTTTACGGAAATTCCGCCCAGTGTAGACAACGGATAAAAATGCTCGAATTCACGTCCGTAGCCGAATGCGCCCGAAGCCGGGATAAGAGGATTTTTAAAATCAACGCCGCAGAAATTAACAGCAAGCTTGTTTGAATTACTCATTGAAAAGCACCTCCTCAGCATTGAAAACAGGACCGTCTTTGCAGACATGGGCATAATATTCGTCTCCGTTGCGGATAGTTCTGCAAGCACAAACAAGGCACGCACCAACGCCGCATCCCATTCTCTCCTCAAGAGAGACCTGACACTTTATATTGTTTGCTTTGGCAATTTCAATAATTCTGCGAAGCATCACATCAGGACCACAAGCGTAGATGATATCAGGCTTTTTCGTTTCAAGAACTTCCTTTAATGCGTCGGTAACAAAGCCCTTTCGTCCTGCCGAGCCATCGTCGGTACAGAGGATAGTTTCTGCGCCCGTTGCTTTAAAGTCGTCCTGAAGAATTACTGCGGCAGCATTTCTGAAACCGCTTATAACAGTTCCCTTTGCGCCGAATTTTTCAGCAACTGCAAGCATTGGAGGATTGCCGATACCGCCGCCGATTATTACAGCGGTTTCATAATCGTCAAGCTTAAATCCACGCCCGCCAAGGGGTGCGACAATGTCTATCATTGAGCCTTCCGCAAGCTGCGACATAGCTTTTGTTCCCTCGCCTCTGACCTCAAAAATTATACGGAGAGTGCCTTTGTTTTTATCAATTGAGCAAATGGAGATAGGTCTGCGGAGCATAAATCCATCAGCCTTGACATTCACGAACTGTCCCGGCTTTGCAGCTGCGGCAACGTCGGGGCAAAGTATAGTCAGGTCGTATATCTCTTTCGCAAGAGTTTTCTTTGAAAGGATAAGATATTTACCCTGTGTGTATTTCATTTAATGACCTCCTTTTGTTGTAGTATATACCGTTTGCACGAGATTTTTCACGAAGTTTTAAATTAGAAGTGCGGAATAATCCAAAATTCCGCACTCTGTATATTATTTTAAATCTTTGTAATATCGACCATTTCCATTTCGTCGATGTTCTTGCCCATCATAAGAATATCCGCAACAGCATTTGCGGTGTCGATCGCAGTAAGGCAGCAAATCGAGCGTTCAACCGTCTTGCGGCGTATCTTTACGCTGTCGAATGCAGGGATACGTCCCTTTGCGGAAGTGGAGATAACGTAGTCGATCTTGCCGCTGTCAAGGAGAGTCATAACATTGGGTTTCTCCTCAGAAACACGCCTTACAACGTTTGCCGCAACCATATTTCTGTTCAGCATCGAAGCTGTTCCGCTTGTTGCGTAAATGTCAAAGCCCAGATGCTCGAACTTCTCCGCAACATAGATGATCTCCTGCTTATCAGTTTCGCGAACTGTTATCAGCACGCCGCCCCCCTGCTTCTTTTCAAGGTT
>JBJESH010000325.1:0-7681 GCA_051882695.1 Oscillospiraceae bacterium
AATTTGAACTATTGCGCCGCTTTCTTCGGCAACATTTATAAATTCCGCCGGCGGTACCACTCCGAATTCCGGGCTTATCCAGCGCAGAAGAACTTCAAATCCATGGATATCGCAGGTCTTTGTAGAAACTATAGGCTGATAGTGAAGGAAAAGTTCGCCGTTCTGAAGAGCCTCATTAAGGCTGCGTGCAATTGCCGCTTTGCTGTAAACACTTTTGCTGTTGTGTGAATTGGTATAGAACGCAACTCTGTCTTTTCCGGAATCCTTAGCACGGTGCAGAGCCATTTCTGCATCACGCAGAAGCAGATCCGGTGTGAGGTCGTCATCCGGATAAATTGAAACACCGATTGAAAATTTTACATAAATTTTATCATTAAGTATCTCCAGCGGTTTATTGAAGCAGTTATGGAGCTTTTCAATAACGCTGTAAACCGAGGAATAATCTTCGTCAAATTCATGTATAATAATAAATTCGTCGCCGCTGAAACGGAAAACCGAATTATGAGCAATAAGTTCCTTTAATTCTGACGCAAATGCGCTGAGTACGGCATCGCCGAAATTATGACCGAGGGTTTCGTTAAGCCATTTGAAGTTATCAATATCAATGAACATTACCGCAAAACGGCTGCGTCCTTCCTCACGTGTACGGATAATATCGTCCATGTACTCATAAAGCTTAAGACGGTTACTGAGACCTGTAAGAGTATCAGTGGTATTGAAATTGTTGATAATGGCATTTTTTGCCTGAATAGTTCCTGCAATATGGTTAATATTTTCGGAAATTTTTCCGATTTCCGTGCGGTCAATTTTTTGGATACGATAGTTAAGATTTCCCACAGCAAGCTCTTCGGTGCATTTAAGTATGTCATTGATACTGTTGGTTTCTCTTTTGAGGATATTTATTCCCCAAACTATCATAAGGGCACAAAGGCAGATAAGTATTGCAATTTGCTGTATAAAAGTTGTATAGACATTTCCGTTTATTTCGCTGCTGTTAAAAAGAACTATAACGTTCCAGCCGGTAATTTTACTTGTTTCTATATAATAATAAACTGTGCCGCTTTTTTCGGAAACATAGTGGTCAATATTGCCGGATGCAACAGTATTCTGTGAAATAATGTTAAGAATAGGTTGTTCTGTAAGAGAGAACTTGTTAAGGAAATCACTGTCTGACGGTGAATAGATTATTGAAGAATTATATGTAATAATAGGGTAGCTGCCTGTGTTGAACGTATATTTTGAAAGAACTGAAAATATGCTTGACGCCTTGATTTCAAGTCCGCAGAAAGCATAGACATTTCCGTCGGCTTCCGCAGGGACAATGACAGTTATTACATTTTCATCCGGATTGAAAATACTCGGTGATGCAGGTGTGCATATGTATTTGTATGAGGACATCCCACCCGAAATATATTTTTTATACCACTCGCGTTCACTGAGATTATAATCCTCCGAAGTCAGCATTACGTTGCCGTTTCCGATAAGAATACCGTTCTGTTCTGAAATCACCCATGCAGAAACGATATCGTTATTGTGACCGGAAATAGCGTCAAGAGAATCTGTGATCGCTTTATATCCGGGAATTTTTTCGGCTGACATAATGTCTTTTACGGCTTCAGCATTGGTGTTGATAATAAAATCCTTCAGATCAGGATTTGAAGTAATAACGTCAAGCTGCTCGGCAAACAGTTTTACATGGTCGTCAAGAAGTCCGGATACAAGACTTCCCGTATTATTCATCGTCTGCACAGAATTTGATGAGACATTAATTCTTGTAAGAAGGTAAGAAAAGATACCAAATAAAATGAGCAGGACAACTACAATTACAAGGAAATTGGTAATGATTCGTTTTGTAAAATTTTTACTGTCTGCATTATTATTTTTCGACATAACATTAAAGCCCCTTTAAAAGCCTGGAATACTAAAATAAACTTAATATTTAATATATAAATAACACACATTCATTATAACATATTATATATAAATTTAAAACACATTTTTTTTATTTTAAATTTTTTCGCCGTTTTGCACAAAAAAATTCACAAATATTTTACCCATATGTAAATAATTATGTTAAAGTATATAAATAAAAGAAAAGGGTATCGAATCAGCATTTTACTGAAATACGATACCCTAAAATGTTAATGCAGCAAGTTACATTGATATAATAAAATTAACAGTTCCGAAAGAGAAGCATACAGGAATAACACAAGCGTTTGAAAGCTCGCTGATATCCAAATTATCATAATAGCACTGCGGCTCAAGCTTGAGTTCGACTCCGGTATCATTTGAAACATTAACTGCAAAAAGTCCGTTATGCAGGTTAATGAACTCGCTTACACAGGCCTGTGTGTACTCGTCCGCATCGGTAAGCTGTTCCTTGGCAAAGCGAGAAGCAAACTCAACCATTGTGGAAGCGTCGGCGTCGATAATGGTAATTGCACTCAGACCGCCCTCAATGCGCTGTGCAATACAGTCGGAAAGCGTTCCGGATACAGCCCGTGCATCCATAGGCGTGAAATCGTCACCAATGAAACGAATGAGATTTTTAAAAAGCAGAGAAACATATCCTGTCATATAGGACGCATTTTTTTCGCCGCTGAAATTGTAGAAATGAGATACCAGTTTGCGGGCAGTTTCATCACTTACATTTGCGGAATCAGCATCTGAAAGACTGTTTTCCTGCTTATAGGAATTAAGCGCCTGTTCAAACTGTGTAGTAGTCATATAACCGTTATCAACAAGTGCCTGACCAAGAAGCAGGTGGCCTGCAGGCTGAGTTTTGAGAAGGCTTTCCACTTGATCTTTGGTAAGAAACCCCATATCGACCATAACATCGCCGATCCTTTTATCGACTCTCTGCTGTTCATCATGGGCTTTTTCGACCTGAGCAGCTGTCATAAGACCTGCGTTGATCGCAAGAACGCCAAGCTTCAGGCGGGTGTTTTTCATTGACTGAAGAACCTCTGAAAGGTGTTCAGGAGAAACAAGCTGCTTATGAAGCAGATAATTACCGAAAAATTGTGTAAACATATATGATCGTCCCCTCCTGAAATATTATTTCGACGCCTTGGAAATGATCTTTGCAACATCATCGTTTGCGATTGGCTTCTGCAGGAAGTCGTAAGCACCTGCAAGAATAGCTTCTTTAAGATTTTCCTGTGTTCCTACAGAGGAAGCCATAACAATTTTTGCCGAGCTGTCAAAAGCTTTGATCTCGGTAAGAGCATCAACGCCGCTTTTTACAGGCATGATAATATCCATAAAAACCAGATCCGGCTTTTCAGCTTTATATTTGTCAACTGCCTGCTGTCCGTCTGCCGCCTCAATAATTTCAGTAACTCCGGCTGCTGCGACTGCGTCCTTCATTTTTTTGCGTACAAACATAGAGTCGTCGCAAACCATAACTTTTAATGCAGACATTATGTACACCCTTTCCCTCAACATACTAAATAATAAGTAAAGAAATACAAATTTGCGGAAATTAAAGAACCGCATTGATTTACATTAACTATTATACAATACATTTTATTTTTTTTCAATACACTTTGCAAACATTTTTAATCAATTTTTTTGTGCATATTTACCATTATGGACATTTATGTATTATGAAATTTTATGTAAAATGATATTAACAATTCTACAAAAAGATTGCTTTTATACATTAATGTGCAAATTAATAACAATACTTGACATTAATGAAAATATTTAGTATAATTATTCTAAACAATTGCTTATGGAATATATTTTATACTTTTCTTCTATTTTTTTACAAAACAATAAAGGGTGTCAGTATATGGATAATTCTTCTAACAATCTTTTTAAAGCATTAAAAGACCTTGGTGTCGATGTGGACGGGACTATATCACGGTTCGTTGACAATTCTGAAATTTATATCAGATTTCTTAAACGCTTTCCCGATGAAGACAGACTTACGCCGATTAAGGATGCTATCAAAGCAAAGGATTATGACAAGCTTCTTCAGGCGGCGCACAAGCTAAAGGGCGTTTCCGCAAATCTGGGAATGAATGAGCTTTCGGGTAAAGCCGCAAAAATCGTTGACAAAGTACGCAGCGGTAATTATGACGGATTTGAAGCTGATTCGGACAGCGTTGAAGAAGCATACAATATCATCTGTGATACTATTAAAAATAACATTTGATAACTTAGTATAAAAAATTCTTACGGTGGATTCCCTTATGACGTTAAAAAACGGAGTGCGCAGCCTTAGAGTGCGTATAAGACGTACTATTAACGTTATGGTAGTTATTGCGATCTATATTGCAGCTTCTGTTGGCTGTCTGGTTATGCCGGACGAGTTCAAAGCATAATAAATATACAATATAATGAAACAACGCGGTATCCTTATTGCAGGGTACCGCGTTTTGTGTATTATTTATTTTCCTTTCCTTCAAGAAAGTAGGAAGCTTCCATGTCAGCGGTGCTTAGGGCGAATGCCAATGGAAACATTTCAAAGGATTTTCCTACCTGATTTACATCATCGTTTCCCGAAAAGCCCATGTGATACCTTATGGCAAAGGCTTCTTCACGGGTTAGCCGCATAAAGCCTGTTATTATGTAAACCGATTTTTCTCCGTGACCGTATGGAAGCCTGTCGTCAATTGTGTAGTACGGTACTTTTTCCCACTGACCCATTTCATTTTTTGCGTTGCGGTAGTCTACCTTATAGAAATTCACTTTGCATATATCGTGCAAAAGCGCTGATATAGCGATAGTTTCTTCCGAGTAATTCATTCCGTAAACCGTCTTTGCACGTTCACGGGAAAGATAATCCTTCAGACAGTGATAAACGTTCAGACTGTGTTCAAGCAGGCCACCTTCGTAAGAACCGTGAAAACGGGTGCTTGCAGGAGCAGTGAAGAAATCGCTCTTGTCGGAAAGCAGATATTCAAGCAGCTTGTCAGAGCCTTCTCTGGTAATATTTGAACGGTAAATATCCAAAAACTCTTGCTTCAGATCCATATTGTGTTCTCCTTAAATTACATTCATTTTGTAATATCGTAATAGCTTTTGATTTTTATTTTTTCTTCAAGGTCTTTGGGCATGATATGCGGCGGGAAATTCATTCTGTTTGTAAGAACTGAATATTTCTGACCGTGCAGGTCGAACCAGTTGTCTCCGAATATACAGTCAAACTCGTCAAAGTCAAGGTATACGCCTTTGGCAAAATTTTTACTGCAAAGCTCAAATCGGTACATTTCACCGATAAGGTCAACATGAACACTTATTTCCGGATCGAGAAATTCAAAATGCTTGGGAAGTACAAGCATAAGTGTACCGCCGGAAACAACGGTATTATTCTGAATAAGTGAATACTCGATATAGTGGTTGCGGTACATACTTTTGTCAAGCTTTGTCAGATCACGGGTAAGTGTAAGTACATTGGCAGATGTCAGCGGCGGAATGGTAACATCAATCGTTCCGTGGGAAATTATTGTTGTATCATTTCTGCGTATCCTCCAGCGAACCTTTCCCGAAAATTCCGTCATGCGCTCATTGGAAATATTGATAACCGGGTTGTCTTTATCGCTGTCGTCAACAGAACAAAGCACAGGCGAATAGAACTTTTTCGCATAGTAATGCAGAGCCTTCCATCTTCCGAAATAGTCAATGGATGACCATGAAATAACAGGATTGCTGTCGTTTACCTGCCAGTAAAGCGACCCCATGCACTTTCCGCTGTTGCGGCGCATATGCTCCACATTAGTACGGATAGCGTCCGCCTGAACGATTTGTGTTGCATAGACAAGTCCCTCAAAGCTGTATGGATAATGAACCATCTGTGCAAGATAATAAAGCAGTTTTTCGTTTCCTGCTTCGCATTTTTGATGCGCTTCCATAACCGGCGAGCAAAGATTCAGATCCTTTTCTTCGGCAAAGGCACGGATAGTTTTCATGCATGGAAGCGATTCAAAGCCGTACTCCGAACAGAAACGGAAAGTATATTTTCTGAAATCGGTAAAAGGTTTGAGATTGTGCCATACGTCCCAGTAATGTGAATCGCCTCTGTTGTTTGCGCTTGACTCGTCAAAACCTCCGCCGGATGACGGCGATGACGGCCAGTAAAAGGTCTGAGGGTCGTAGTGCTTCAGAACATTAGGAATAAGCTTTTCAAAAATTCGGATATAACCCTGCTTCTGTTCTTCGGTAACAGGCTTGCACCAATACTGGATCGCAGACTCTATTTCATTGTTTCCGCACCACATTCCCAGTGAAGCATGGTTTCTGATGCGTTTGATATTGTCGATAAATTCCTGCTTTATATTGCGGCAGAAATCTATATCTGCATTGTATACTGCGCAGGCAAAGGCGAAGTCCTGCCAAACAAGAAGACCGAGACGGTCGCAGGTATCATAAAAATAATCGTCCGGATAAAATCCTCCGCCCCAGACTCTTATCATATTGTAATTAGCCGCAGCACAGCTTTTGAGAAGCTCTCGTGTACGTTCGGCGGAACGAAACGATAAAATATGGTCTTCGGGAATATAATTTGCACCCATTGCAAAAATTTTCACACCATTTACTCTGAAGCAGAATTCCTCGCCGCTGCCGTCCTCGTCGGGATTGCGGCATACTTCAACGACTCTGAGACCTATGTTGAATTCCTGAATATCCACAGGCTCTTTTCCGTCGAAAAGCATGACGTTGACCATGTATAAATTTTGCTTGCCGTAGCCACGGACATTCCAAAGCATAGGAGAAGAGATCACACATTCCGGAGCAACAGCGTCGCCGTTTACTGGAAGCGAAAGCAGCGATTCTTCACCGTTCGGAGAAGTCATGCAGATGTCAACGCGCAGCTTGTCGGATACTTTGTCTGCGATCCTTGTATCAAAAACAAGTCTGACGCTGTTCTGACGATGAAATTGTTTTACATAAACGCTTTCGATACGTCCGCCTTTTACGCCAACAAGCTCAACGCCGCGCCATATTCCAAGATCGGGAAGCTGTGGTCCCCAGTCCCAGCCGTACATATAGTGTGCTTTGCGTATCTGCGGAAAACCGTCCATTGTAGATTCTACGCCCCATGCGGGGTTAAGCCGCTGTTTTTCCCGTATATATGCGATAGGGGAAAATAGCTTAACACGAAGAGTATTTTTACCTTGTAAAAGAGCATTTGTTACATCATATTCATATGTACGGTGCATATTTTCAGCTCTGCCGACAACAGTTCCGTTAAGCTCGATTTCTGCAAGGGTGTCAATTCCGTAAAATCTTAGATAAATTTTGCTGCACTCCGAAAATTCCTCATTTGCAGTAAAGCTTCGTTCAAAAATATAGTCGCCGTCGGAAAGCTCTCTTGCGCTGTACTGATTTTCACGGTAATACGGGTCGTTCATCTTGCCTGCTTCAAGCAGCGCACTGTAAACAGATCCAGGGACAGTAACTTTCATACTGCTGATATAACCTTCCCGTGAAAGTGACCACTCTCCGTTAAGCTGCTGTATCATATGCAAATTCCTTTCAAAAACGATATTGAAAAACAATGATATTTCCTATAAATTACATTATATCACACATAGCTTTTATTTGTCAATGACTGCTTTCCAAGAAGACAAGGTGGTGGTTCATAGATACAAAGGGAGAAATTAGAATTTAGCGCACTATCTTTCTGTGTTTTTCAGCGAAGCGACTCAAAAAAGTTCGCCAGCCTTTCAAG
>JBJESH010000326.1:0-7667 GCA_051882695.1 Oscillospiraceae bacterium
AATGTTTTGATTAAGTAAAAAGATAACGTTCGGTCAGATTAGGGCAGTATCGGTATAGAAGATTTATCGAAACCGAGCCACCAACTTTGAGCATTTCGTAATGTAACCTACGAATTGCCAAAGGGGGCTCGCCCTTCGTGGATCTCTCTTTTGAATTTACAATAATGTTTATTCTTTACTTCCGAACTTGGGAAGCTCATCAAGGGTTATAACCTTGTCGCTGTTGTAAACCTCGGTAAGATTTGTCTTATCATTCGCGATAATATGATCTGTATGCCATATCATAAACCATGACCACATACATCCGTCACGCTCGAAATCTGCCACGGACGGAACATTGCCGCATTCATGGAATGCGATAGGTTTGTTTTCCGTAAGAGTTACAAGTCTGTTCCATGCACTGACATTTGTTGAGTTATTATAGGTGTCGGAACCGATAATATCACAGTAATCGTCACCTACATACCAACCGTCCTTAACATCGCCCGAATAGCCGAGCACCCAGATAAGATTAGTCAGCCCGAACTCATTCGTGTAACGGTCATACATCATCTGCCATAGCTTGATGAAGTTTTCCGAACCGCCCTTGCCCCACCAGAACCATTGTCCGTCAAATTCGTGGAACGGTCTCCAGAGTACGGGTACACCTGCGTCGCGCAGCTCTGCAAGAGCATTTGCAGCCTTGTCCCAGTTGGCGATCATGTTGTTGTATTCTTCTGTACCTTCAGTAAGCAGCTTGTCGAAATCGGGTACGTCATCGAGAGATTCCTGATAGCCTTTGCCGTTGATTCCGGTGTGCCAGCAGATGGTAACAAGTCCGCCGTTTTCCCACCATTCTATCGCACGCTGGTTTACGCCATTAAAATCTCCGTTCATATAGTCAAGGCCACGCATTGCAGGCAGCTTGCCGGTAGTTGCTTTGATATAATCCATCTCGTAATCGGGAGACCCCTTCCATGTAGACTCCTGCTGACAGGAAATAATGCTGCTGCCGAAGTTATCGCAAATGTAGCTGTATACCTCTTTTGTAACTTCATCGGCATTAGGATTTGAAAGCTTATATTTTGATACTTCAGAAGCTGCTTCAGAGGCAACAGACGTTGTTTCTGAAATGTCATTATCTTCTTCATCGCTGCTGTTTTTGCTGCATCCTCCGAAAACGGACGCCGTCAATGCTGCAGCACATATTATTGAAATAATTTTTGCTTTTTTCACTTTAATTTTCCTTTCTGTTTTTTATTTTTGAAACCAGTTCATTGATTTTGTCGGAATGCTTGTATTCGTCCTTGTGCTTTTCATAATAATCTTTAAGGTGCTGGCTTATAGGCGCAGAAGAATACATGGACAGCAGAAATCTTGCTTTTTCCTTACGTTCCGTCTTGAATTCCGCAATATGCTCTTTAAGCTCCTCGTATTTCATTACAATGTCATTTTCGTCCGCAAACCTGCGTATTTTCGCCACAAGGTTCGTGGAGTAAACCAGGTCGATAACAAAAATGCCGTAGAAAAAGCCTATGCAGAAAGAGAACGCAAGATTTTCCGCAAGCCAACCCAGAGCGTCCAGAATATACGGGTGTACGCCGAAATAGTAAGCTGCGCTGAGTACCGCCCAGAAAAATGAAAATCTCGGACAGATTATTCCGTCAATATTACCCCATTCATTTGAATAATCCCACAGCTTTATCTTCATATGCTTGATAAATATCAGACCTGCTATGTATTCAACGGCTGTAATGCACAGTGCCATAATTATGAAAAGCACCATCTTTTTCAGCCAGTCAGTCTCAATTGGGATAGCACTTTCGAGTCCTGCCATCAGATAAAGCACACAAAGACTGAAACCGTAAAGCGGCAGCCATGGTCCCGTAAGAAATCCCGGGTTGACCCACTTTTTTGCAGAAAAAAATCTTCTGAAAAGAACTTCGATTCCCCAGCCGATAAGGCTGCCTGTTGAAAACAGAAACGCCAAAATAAGAAAATTATTCATTTCACATCTCCGAAATATTTGAATTTAATATATAATATCATATTTTCAGCAGCATTTCAACCGTTAAAAGCAAATTATATTTCACAAAGGTTTCACACAAGCCGTTTGTAAGTTAACATTGATTTAACATTGGAACGGTAATATGTATTCAACACAAGAAAAGGAGGCCATGACAATGGATGGCGCAAAATACCGCCACGAGTACAAGCATTATATAAATATGCCGGATTTTTTATCCCTGACCGGTAAGATACGCTTTGTTGCGGAACCGGACGGGCATATGACAAATGGCTCATATTTTATACGCAGTCTTTATTTTGACAACTATGCGGACAAGGTGCTCCGTGAAAAAATCGACGGCGTAAGCGTCCGTGAAAAGTTTCGTATAAGGTTTTACGATTTTGACGACAGCTTCATACGTCTTGAAAAGAAAAGCAAGCGTTCCGGGCTTTGTCTGAAGCAAAGTGCAGAGCTTTCACGAAGTCAGACGGAAAAGATAATAAACGGAGAATACGGCTTTCTTGCCGAATCGGAAGATCCGCTGCTTAACGAGTTTTACGCAAAGCTTAAAGGAGAGCTTCTCCGCCCAAGGCTTATCGTAGATTATACTCGTCAGGCGTATGTCTATCCGCCGGGAAACGTCAGAGTGACGTTTGATTATGACATTCATTCTTCATGTGATGTGAATATGTTTTTCACTCCGGAAGTATCTCCCGTACCTGTTCCTGGTGCAGTTATCATGGAAGTGAAGTATGATGAATTTCTGCCGCAGATAATTGCTGACATAACTCAGCTTTATGGAAGGCAGACAGGCTCGTTTTCAAAGTATGCGGCAGGAAGATATATATAACAGTTATCTTTGATTTTAAAGATCGGTATAAATAAATTATTATTATGGAGGAATTAATTATGACTTTCAGCGATATTTTCAAATCAAGCTTTCTTGAAAAGGTAAGCAGCTTTTCAATTCTCGATGTTATCATTGCAATGGCAGTAGCCTTTGCTCTCGGACTTTTCATTTACATTGTGTACAAAAAGACCTTCCGCGGAGTAATGTACAGCAGCTCCTTCGGCGTTTCACTTATGGCGATGACTCTCATCACGACAGTTATTATTCTTGCGGTAACATCAAACGTAATTCTTTCCCTCGGTATGGTCGGCGCACTTTCTATTGTCCGCTTCAGAACTGCTGTCAAGGAGCCTCTTGACATTGCATTTCTTTTCTGGGCAATTTCGGCAGGTATTGTTACAGGCGCTGGACTTATTCCGCTTGCTGTTATCGGCTCGATAATTATAGGTATAGTGCTTATTGTTTTTGTAAATGCAAAAACCTCCGATACACCATATATCGCAGTAATAGGCTGCATTGACGAAAATGCAGAGCAGAGCGCAATGGCAATACTCAAAGCAAATACAAAAAAGCAGCTTCTTAAATCTAAAACCGTTACTCCAAACGGAATAGAGCTTACAGTAGAAGTAAAGCTTTCCGATGGCTCGTCAAAGGTGTGCAATCTTCTTTCCGAAACAGCGGGAGTAACCAAATGCGCTCTTGTAAGCTATAACGGTGAATATATGTCATAAGCAGGTGAGCAGGTTGATTGAAAATAAAAAGCTTAATATTATAACCGCAGCAGCTATGGCGGTAATTATCCTGCTTACGGCTCTGCTGCTTGCTTTTCCCGACGGCGAGACAAAGACGGCGCTGACAGCTTCTTCCGAACCGCTTTATGCAGAAAAGATATTCGGAACGGACGTTATCATAGTCGATATTATTGCCGATAAAAACGACTGGCAGGAAATGCTTGACAACGCTATGAACGAAGAATATATTTCCGCAGACGTTGTTATAAACGGTACAAAGTTTTCCAATGTTGGAATACGTCCCAAGGGAAACAGCAGCCTTCAGCAGGTCGTTTCTTCTGACAGCGACAGATACAGCTTTAAGATAAAGTTTGATGAATATGTTGACGGTCAGACCTGCTTCGGACTTGATATGCTTGTGCTGAACAATATGCTCGGCGACGCGACTTATATGAAAGAATATATCACCTTTGACATGATGCACGAAATGGGCATAGATACGCCCTATTACTCATATTCAAGCATAACGGTCAACGGCGAGGCATGGGGATTTTACTTTGCTCTTGAAGCCTACAACGACAGCTATGAGCAGCGTGTGACGGGGGACGAAAGCGGCAAGCTTTACAGTGTGAAGAATTCAATGGGGAAGGGCGGAGAAGGCGAAAATAATAAAACGGATTTTCCTGTCGGACGTAACGGGAATGCCGCAAATCCTCAGGAGAACACAAATAATACAGCAGATGAAACCTCCGAAAGAACATTCGGCAAATCCGAACGGGGAAACGGAGGCATGGGCGGTGCAGGTGCGTCCTCATCGGGAGGAAGCCTCGTTTACACCGATGACAACAGTTCAAGCTATTCCGCAATTTTTGAAAATGCAATAGGCTCTGACAGTACCGAGGAGGACTATCAAAAGGTGATAACTGCTCTGAAAGCGCTGAACAGCGGTGAAAATATTGAGGAATATTTCGATGTAGATGAAATCCTGCGATATCTTGCGGTGCATACAGTAACGGTAAATCTTGACAGCTATTCTTCAAATATGGCTCAGAATTATTTCATCTTTGAATATGACGGTGTGATAAAAATTCTTCCGTGGGATTACAATTACGCATGGGGCGCTTTTCAGAGCGGTTCTGCTTCAAACACGGTGAATTTTCCTATAGACACTCCCGTCAGCGGAGTTGAAATGTCCGAAAGACCGCTTATTTCAAAGCTTTTTGAAAATGATGAGTATCTCGAACGTTATCACTCTTACCTTAAAGAGCTGATGGACAGTTACTTTTCCGACGGAAAATTTGCGGAAAAAATTGAAGAAATAAATTCAGTTATCGGCAGCTATGTCCAAAGCGACGCTTCTGCTTTTTACACATATGATGAATACATTAAAGCTCTTTCCGCATTTAAAAATATAGGTGAGCTGCGCATGGAAAGCATTTACGGACAGCTTGACGGAACTGTTCCGTCCACAACGGCAGAGCAGACAAGCGATCCCGACAAGCTTATTGATTCCTCTTCGGTAAATCTTTCCGACCTTGGCACTGCAATGGGCGGCGGAGAAAAAAATTTCGGCGGAAATATGGGCGGCTTTGGCAATTTTGGCAACAGAAATAACTCCGGCAGCGAAAACGATATTCCGTCAATGAACGGCGGAATGCCGCAGCAAGGCGAAATGCCGCAGATGCCTGATACGGGAAATATGCCGGTAAAGCCGAATGAAGGCAATGCCGTAAACGGCGAAGCTTCTGATTTCCCTCAAGGCGAAATGCCGCAGATGCCTGATACAGGAAATATGCCGATAAACCCAAATGAGGAAAATTCCGAAAACAGCGGAACTCCCGAGATCCGGCAGGACAATACACAGAATGGTTTCCCCGAAAACGGTTTTAAGACTGACAAAAGCGCAGATCCGCCTGACGAAAAGAATACGGAAAATTCTTCCGGTCTTGCCGTTACCGCAGTATCATTTGGAGTCCTTGCAGCCGCAATTGTATGTGTTTTATTTGTAAAAAGAAAATTCTGAGTTGAAAAAGCGAGACGGAAGTGGTATACTTTTCAAAAAGGGGGAGACAGAATGTTCGGAATTCTTGTCTGCGAGGACGATAAAAACATAAGGCGGCTTATGTGCGAATATCTTTCACATGAGGGCTATACCGTTTTTGAAAGCGGAAACGGCGAGGAGGCTCTCGGAATATTTGAAGAAAATCACATTGACCTGCTCATCACGGACGTTATGATGCCCGTGATGGACGGGTTTGAGCTTGTTAGGGAGCTTCGTGAGGCAGGGTATGAGATACCGGTTCTTATGATAACGGCGAAAAATTCCATGGACGATAAAAAAGCAGGATTCGGCAGCGGTGCAGACGATTATATGGTCAAGCCCTTCGATATGGAGGAAATGCTTCTTCGGGCGTCGGCTTTGCTGAGACGGGCAAAGGCTGCAAGCGACAAAAGGATAGCCGTCGGCGGAACTGTACTTGATTACGACGAATTTACTGTCTGCTCGGGCGGAAAGGATATCCAGCTTACCAACAAGGAATTTTTAATTCTATTTAAGCTTTTGTCACAGTCTAACCGCATCTTTACCCGTGCTCAGCTTATGGATGAAATATGGGGATATGACAATGAAAGCTCCGAGCGAACGGTCGATGTTCATATAAGACGGCTCAGGGAAAAATTTGACGGCTGCCCCGATTTTGAGATAATAACCGTCAAAGGGCTCGGCTACAAGGCGGTCAGAAAGGCGGCTGACGCATTATGAAAAAGCTGAAAAAAATATTCGGTTCGGTCTATTTCCGTTTTCTTGCGGTTTTTATAGGAGCATTTATGGCATCGCTGCTTATTCCTGCAATTGGAGCTAACGTTGCCCGTGCACCCGAAATAAAGCGTGATATGAACACATCAATTTATGAGACTGCCGCAAAGATAAAGCAGTATACCGACAGCGGAGAAATGCCGCTTAGCGAGACTGTAAAGCTGTTTTCGGGAAAAGGCTTTGATATAAGGATATACGGCACGCTTCAGGAATCCGGAGTACGGCTGAGCGGCGAGGATATGAAAATACTTATTGATGAAAATGGTATTCTCGCAAGAAACAATTCGCGTGGTATGCGCGGCGAAAGAGAAATGCCTGAAATGTTTGCAATGTTTTCGGCTGAAGGGAAATGGGTAATCATCACTCCCGATTTCCGTAGCGGACCTATGGCTGACTTTAAAACGAATCAGGTATGGTTTGTTCTTGTTCCGCTGGTACTTGGCACGGTATTGATAATACTTGCGTCAATAACCGTTGCAAGACCTGTAAAAGAGATATCAAAAGCCTCACAGAAGGTCGCAAAAGGGGATTTTTCGGTACGGCTAAAGCTTTACGGCAGCGGAGAGATCCGTGAGCTTGCGGAAAATTTCAACAGCATGGTGGAAGAGCTGTCCTCAAATGAATATCTGCATAAGGAATTTGTCAGCAACGTTTCACATGAATTCGGTACTCCTATAACCTCTCTTAAAGGCTATGCAAAGCTTTTGAAGAGTGATGACATTCCTCCTGAAAAACGTGCTGAATATGCTGATATAATCATAAGCGAGAGTGAACGGCTCTCACGTTTGTCGGCGGATCTGCTGAAGCTTTCTGAACTTGAATACAAGGGCAGGCTTTCTGAACGGAAAACATTTTCTCTTGACGAGCAGATACGGTCGGCAATAATTTTGCTTCAGTACAGCTGGGAAAGCAAGGAGATCGATCTTGATATTGACCTTGACGAAGTGAATTTCAGCGGAGATGAAGCTTTGCTTTATCAGGTTTGGGTAAATCTTATCTCAAATGCTGTGCGGTATACTGACAGCGGAGGAAAGATACGCATTTCACTTGCTGACGGCGAGGCGGTAACATTTTCGATAAGCGACAGCGGAAGGGGAATGACCCGTGAGGAGACGGAAAATGTTTTCCGCAGATTTTATAAAGCGGACAAATCACGCAGTTCAGAGGGTACAGGTCTGGGACTTGCCATTGCCAAAAAGATCGCCGAACTTCATGGGGGAGATATTACTGTTTCACGTGTGCCGTCAAAGGGCATTGGCTAATTCCAGTGTGCTGCCATTCCCG
>JBJESH010000327.1:0-2521 GCA_051882695.1 Oscillospiraceae bacterium
GGATCGTACTCAAGAGTAAGAACAGTAGCGTTCATGCCCTGCTTGTCTCTCTTGAAGTCGATAATTCTGTATTTTCTTCTGTTTCCGCCGCCTCTGTGACGAACGGTGATTCTGCCGTAGCTGTTTCTGCCGGCTGTCTTTTTCATGGGAGCGAGAAGGCTCTTCTCAGGCTCAACCTTAGAAAGGCAGCTGAAATCTGTAACAGTCATCTGACGTCTTGAAGGCGTCGTAGGCTTGTATGATTTAATTGCCATTGCAGTTCATCTCCTTATAATATTTTGCGATGTTTTGCGGAAGCTGTCCCTTCCATACTTACCCGTTACGCAAATGCGTATTATACGGAGTAAACTTACATCATGCCGTCGAAGAATTCGATGGTCTTTGAACCCTCAGCAAGAGTAACAACAGCCTTTTTCCAGTTGGGAGTGAAGCCTCTGTTCATACCCATTCTCTTAGCGCGTCCTCTTACGTTCATGGTGTTGACCTTAGCAACCTTAACGCCGAAAAGCTCTTCAACAGCCTTAGCGATCTCGATCTTGTTAGCGTTCTTGGCAACCTTAAAGGTGTACTTGTTTTCCTGAAGGCCTTCCATGCTCTTTTCGGTGATGATAGGCTTGATTACAATATCCTGTGCAATCATTATGCGTACACCTCCTCAATTTTAGCAACTGCGTCCTTAACAACGATGAACTTGTCGTAGTTAAGAATGTCGTATACATTGATCGTATTTACAAGAGCTGTCTTAACGCCGGGGATGTTAGCAGCACTCTTGATAACGAAGCTGTTAACCTCAGGCATTACGATGAGAGCCTTGCTGCCCTCAGCCTCAACAGCCTTGAGCATTGCAGTGATAGTCTTTGTCTTGTACTCGTTCATTGTGATGGAGTCGAGAACAATAAGATTGTTATCGAGAACCTTTGTAGAAAGAGCAGACTTCATAGCAAGTCTCTTGAGCTTCTTGTTTACTGTGAAACGGTAGCTTCTGGGCTTAGGTCCGAGAGCGATACCGCCGTGTGTCCACTGAGGAGCGCGTGTAGAACCCTGTCTTGCGTGGCCTGTGCCCTTCTGTCTCCAGGGCTTTCTGCCGCCGCCGCTTACCTCTGTACGGGTAAGAGTGGACTGTGTACCCTGTCTCTGATTAGCGAGATAGTTTACAACCATAGTGTGCATAGCAGACTCGTTTGGAGTGATACCGAAAACAGCGTCGGACAGCTCAATGCTGGAAACCTCTTTACCTGCCATATCCAGAACTTTAATATTAGGCATTACTGCTTCCTCCTTCCATTAAGCCTTTTTCTTTACGCAGTCGCAAATGGTAACGATACCGTTCTTAGGACCGGGAATAGCGCCCTTGACTGCGATAAGATTGTTTTCTGCGTCAACCTTGATGACCTCAAGATTCTGCACGGTGACCTTCTCATTACCCATCTGACCGGGAAGAGCCTTGCCCTTGAAAATACGGGAAGGTGAGGAGCAAGCGCCCATGGAGCCTGCGTGTCTGTGAACAGGACCTGTACCGTGAGTTTCCTTCAGTCTTGCATTGTTGTTTCTCTTGATCGTACCCTGGAAGCCCTTACCCTTTGAAGTACCGGAAACATCAACGATGTCGCCAACCTCAAAAGTGTCAGCCTTCAGAACAGTGCCGACCTCCATAGCCTCAGCTCCGTCCAGTCTGAACTCCTTGAGAGTTCTCTTTACTGCAACGTCAGCCTTAGCGAAATGACCCTTGATAGGCTTGTTAGCAAGCTTCTCTCTCAGGTCGCCGAAGCCGAGCTGAACTGCGCTGTAGCCGTCGTTCTCAACAGTTTTCTTCTGAACGACTACGCAGGGGCCGACTTCTACAACAGTCAAGGGGATAACCTTGTTTGTTGCTTCATCGAAAATCTGTGTCATACCGATTTTCTTGCCGATGAGTGCCTTTGTCATACTTTTTCCTCCTTTGGTTATTGGTTGCGTCTCCGCAACATGACCTGCCGGTTTCCGTTTTTGGGAAATGGTAAGCAGTTATCTTACTTGATTTCCATTACAACGTCAACGCCCGCAGGAAGTTCAAGACCCTGCAGTGCCTCAACAGACTTGTCAGACGGTCTGATAACGTCGATAAGTCTCTTGTGGGTTCTGAGCTCAAACTGCTCACGGCTGTCCTTGTACTTGTGTACAGCACGGAGAATTGTGATGATCTCCTTGTCTGTAGGAAGTGGGATAGGACCGCTTACTCTTGCACCGCTGCGCTTAGCTGCCTCAACGATTTTAGCTGCTGCTGCGTCAACGACTGCATGGTCGTAACCTTTGATTCTGATTCTGATTTTTTCATTGACTGCCATTTAAATCGCCTCCTAATTAATCTCTGATGATGTTTTCGGGGACGAGGTTCGTGATAACCGTATTTACTGACCTTCCGCAATACACACCTCCGCGCGTAAAACAAACTTCGGCGTTACACGCCTCCGTGTGTAAAACAAACTCCGGCGTTACACGCCTCCGTGTGTAAAACAAACTCCGGCGTTACACGCCTCCGTGT
>JBJESH010000327.1:2621-7665 GCA_051882695.1 Oscillospiraceae bacterium
CGGCGTTACACGCCTCCGTGTGTAAAACAAACTCCGGCGTTACACGCCTCCGTGTGTAAAACAAACTCCGGCATTACACGCCTCCGTGTGTAAAACAAACTCCGGCGTTACACGCCTCCGTGTGTTTCGCACAAGGCCTATTAAAAAACCCGAAAAACAAGCTGTTTTCCGAGTACGTCCAAACACAAAGCTTACCTTTGGGAAGACACAGGACTCCCCACGGTTTAAGCACACACAGTGTTCGATATCACAGCCGCCCGGCTCGAAGCCGAACATACTCCACGGAAATTCCCTTACAAACCGTAAGCAACCTTCCGCTTCCTCGCAAAAACATTTATAAAGTACGGCGAAATCAGCCACCGCACTGACAGTTAAATTTATAACTGCCGCAGTCACGCAATTAATATTATAACATCAACCCCCTGCAATTGCAAGGGGTTGAGAAAATTTTTATGAAATTCCGGTGTAGAATTTAAAAGAATTTTTCACCGTATTTTTGTGCATTTTCACAATGATTCAAATATGCCGTATAAACCACGCAAAACGGGGTATACTATATAAATATGTTCAGCTTTCATACTCAATAATAAACGTCAGTATGCGGTACTGCGCATAATATCCCGTCCAGCTCAGCTTGATGTTCTCGCCGCATTCCGACCTGACCTTTTCTATCACAGGCGTAAACAGCTCTTCATTTTCCAGATCCGCCGCCGAAGCCAGATACAGATCCGTAGTGTCAAATTTCACCATCGCACCGGAGCTGCGCCTCTTCACCGCACTTATAATAGCATTCTCCGAAGCAGTCAGCAGCTCTTCTCTGCTGCTTACATCAGCGCCCTCGCGCACAAAATAATTCTCCTCAATGCCATAAGCCTTAGGCGCATCGGCAGGATAATTCCATATAGTGTGATTGTTTTCTATGACCGAATCCGTCACCATAAAATACTGATAAAGGATAACATCGGGATAAAGCTTGTGCAGCTCGTCATCCGACTTGTCCCAGGTTACATCCACATGATACCAGTTTCCGCCCAGCTTGACCATGTTCCATGTGTGGGGTACATAAGTCTCGCCGGTCACAATGACATTTTCAATGCCTACAAGATTGCACAGATATGAAAACGCCTTTGTATAACCCTCGCACAGAGCCTTTTTCCGTACAAGAGCGCCATAGACCGTATCCGCATACTCATATGAAGCGTCCGTCTCACAGTTGAGAATAAGATAATCGTGAAAAAATTTCAGCTTTTCATAATCGTCCATCTCCGGAGTAAGCTGCGCAATTATCTCCTTGGCAGCTTTTTCGGCAGCCATATTCATGCTGCTTATCTCATCTGCCGAAAGACGATAAGTAAAAAGAACCTCAAACTCCTGGGCCGAACCGTTATAATCAAGACTTCTGCCGGAAACATGAGGATAAGCAAGCTGCTCCAGACGTATCGTCTCCAGAATCTTCTGATATATCGTCGAATCCACCAGAAGCGGAGCCTTTGCTTTCAGCCTTCCAAGACTTTCCTTTACGGAATCGTAAACCTCACGTTCATCATCGCTGAGTTCATATCTGCTGTAATAATCCGTCACCATTCCTTCGGGAATATAAAAATCCGCATAATCGTATTTGTTTACGTCGGGAATTTCAATGTTTTCCTCAGAAATACACACTCCGTTTGAGAAGACCCTGTATTCGCTGTCCGTACCGTCTGTAAAACCGGAGCCGTCCGTAAAATTCCGCGAGCAGCCCGTCAGCAGAAGCACAGCCATAGCTGCCGCCGCAAAACGATGTCTATACTTATGCAATTTCTATACCCCCTTCCGGAGAACATTATACACTGTCAGATATTGAGCAATATTACTCAGTATACTTCAAAAACAGCTTTATGACCATCGAGGTATCGTCCTGACTGTAATTTATCGCATTGCAGTCATATTTGTTTGCCGCCTCGGAAAGAGTCTCCTCAAAAATACTGATCGCCTGCTTTTCGGCAGCTCCGAAAAGCCGTGCTGTAGCATCCTCATAAAGCTCCCTGCTTGAGCATTTGACCTGAATGACCATTTCCTTGTTCTGAGAGCATTTTATTATCTGATTTTTTATCATCTGTCTGACATCATCCCAGCTGTCAGCAACGAGTCCGTTTTTAACATAATAGCTGCAATCCTCCGAAATAGCCTTCGGATAGGAATATATCTGCTGATAAACAGTTCTTGTTGAAGAAAGCATTTCATCGGGAACACAGAAATAATCATACCTTACATAGCTTCCCACCACCGAATCTGTCACCGCATAGGTAACGTCAATATTATACCACTGACCGTCTATCTTCACCATATTCCACATATGGGGCTGACCGTCAGCGTCTCCGGTAACGGTTATAGTCTCAATGCCGACCTTGTCGCACAAATAGGAAAACGCCTTTGAATAACCGCCGCAGATAGCCTTTTTGTCCACAAAAACACCGTAAATGTCACGGCAGTTTCCGGCACTTTCATCATAAACGACATTTTCAGCAAGATAGTCGTAAAAAAGCTTCACCTTGTCATAATCCGTCATTTCGGGAGTTATCATGCCGATTATCTTGTCAGCCTCAGCGTCGATGGCCTTCTGCATCTTCAAAGCTTCCGTCTCGCTGTACTTGTAAAAGATGACCGCCGAAGCGATATATTTTGTAGTCGAATTAACTGCATACTGCATTTTCGTATCAATATAGAAAAGAGCGTGTTCATCGTTGTATATCTGCTGATAAACCTCACAGTAATCCTCAGCTGTGACCTCCATAAGAGTCGAGATAGGCACATCGGTACGGTACTGTTCAACAGCAGTTATTATTGCGTCATAGATATAAAGCTGCTTTTCGTTGAGCTGATTATAGCTGTAAGGCCGTTCTATCTCTCTTTCACCGGCAAGCTTGACGACCTCATATTCCGTCTTTTCATCATCGTCAACGGTACTGTCCGATTCCTTGTTCAGAACGCTTTCCGATTTTTTCTCCGTACCTGAAGAGCTGTCCGTGCTTTTATCCGAAGAGGAAGAAGCCGTGACCGTTGCCGACTCCGATAACTGAGCCGACGGTTCAAGAGCCGTAGTGCTTGTGAATTCCGATATAGGCACATTAGGCACATCGGGAACAGTAGAGACCACCGAGCCGTCCGATGCTTCCTTCATCGAAGTGGTGGTAGCAAGCTCAGGAGTAGTTTCCGAAGCCGCCGTGCGCTTGGTTTTCTCCGTAGTAACAATAGTCACGGGAGCAGTGCTTTCCGTTGTTTCCTCCGTGTCATATGAAACAGTAGGGGAGGAAGCCTCAGTCGCAGGCAGCGGCAGACCATCATCGGGAAGCTGCCCGCCGTCTCTGCATCCAGATATAACAGCCGCAGTAAAAAGGATTGCCGCCGTAAAAATTATCCGCTTGAATTTATTCATTATAAGCAATTCTCCTTCTGCGCCGAAACGGTGCGTCATTCATCATCATATTCATATATCAGCGAGATATGAATAATGTGCAAATCATCGTTATTATGCTTGTACGCCGAGCGTATTTTCGTTCCGTAATTGCCGTTGATGTCCTCAATTATTTCTTTTATTTCACCACTGTCGAAAAGTCTTGACATAGCAGCAAAATAAGCGTCCTCATCGGAAAAGCGTATCTCAGCCTCACGCCGGCCCGAAAGTCCTGCGGACTTTATCTGCTCCGAAATAGCCTCTACACCCTCGGCAGGACTGTCAAAAAGCAGCCCCCTTGCGGCAAAATAATTAAGCTCATCGGAATCGCAAACAGGAACTCCGCTGTAAAGCGGATCTGTAAAATGTGTTTTGCCCTCGATCTCGCTGTCCTTCACAAGAAGATAATCGTGACGCACAAAATCGGGATTGTTCTGCTTGATGATAGGGTCGTCCCAGGTGCAGTCTGCATTGTACCATTTCCCGTTAAGCATTACCTTGTTCCAGGCATGTGTATCGCCTGCGGAATTTGTTCCGCAGACAATATAATTCGGTATGCCCGCCTTGTCGCAGAGAAGCGACATAGCAGCCGCATATCCCTCGCACTGACCATAACCCTTTACAAGCACTCCGTATGCAGAGTTGACATGCTCCTCCTCAGTCGAAAAGGTACAGCCTGTAACTATCCTGTCGTGAAAGAATACCGTCTTTTCAAAATCGTCCGCGCCATCGGGAAGCTCGCCGATTATAGTCGAAGCAGCAAGATCCAGCTCAGCCCGTCTTACCTCGGCGTCCTCCTTTTCATAAAGGTAGTTCAGCCTCAGCACAGTTATCTCTTTGTCGGGAGCGTAAAAAAGGTTGCTCAGCCAGAAATATTTTCTTTCCTGAGTATACACAAGACTGTATATCCGTCTTGCGTCCTCCCGTGATACGGGAGGGTCAAAGGTAACAAAGTCCTCAAAATTCACAACAGCATCCCGAAGCTTGTCATAAAGCGCCTTGTCATTATCCGAAAGCGCCCCGTATACGGGAGAAACAAAATCCTCGGGAGACGGGTTTCCCGAAACAGCTGAGGATATCTCCGAAGAAACCGGTTCTTCGGAAACTCTCGCACAGGATGACGCCGCAGCAGCAGTGCAGAGGAGCAGCACCGTAAAAAGCCTTTTCATAATGACCGCTTATTCGTAAATTACGTTAAGCTCGATAAGCAAAAGACTTTCGCTGCATTCATCGCTTACACCCTTAACGCCGTCAAAGCTCTTTGCATATGTGTTGTAATCCATTCTTGCGGCATAAAGCTTGTCATACAGTTCCTTAGAAGAAACCATTATCTGAGCTGCCCTTGTGCCGTCCTTTGCAGCTTTTTCTATCTCAGCCCTGATAGCCTTGTCTGCGGACTCAAAATCGCTGTAAACAAGACCGTTCTTCACGAAGTAATTCTGAGCCGTATCGGTGCAGGCAGGGGGAGTGAAATACTTGATATAATCGCCGCTGGACAATTTCTTTTCGCTGACATGCATATGAGTGATGTTGTGTATCGGCTCATCGGGTACAAGAAAGAAATTATACCTGATATAATTATAGTTGGGAGTCTTGAGAATAGGATCGTCC